>QHVP01000231.1 GCA_003222295.1 Acidobacteriota bacterium
TGGGTAGTCGGGCTCGTCGCAGCCCACGATGCGGACGCCGAGCGCGTCCGCTCGCCGCTGCTCGTCCTCGGCTCGCCGCTGCGCTTCGCCACTGCGGAGCAGGGAGAGCGCTTCCTCCTTCAAGACGTCGGCGTGCGCGTCGGGATCGGCCAGCGCCTCGCGGAGGGGCCCCCGCTGGGCCAGGGTCCGGACCGCCCGCGGGGCCAGGCGGGGAAGGAGAGCGAGAATGAGCAGGTCGAGCGCCGCGGCCGGCCGCCTTTCTCCTTCCGGGACCCCCGAAAGGGGCCTCATTCTACGGGCGACCCCCCTCCTGTCAAGGTCCGCTGGGGGTGTCCGCGTCTGGACACAACCATGTCCCACCTCCCGGACAGAGTGTCCGCCTGCGCCGGGGGCGCGGTGACCGAATCACGCACGCGTCTTGCTCCGCGGCCTCGCCGGAGTTGGCACGGTGAGGCCGTGACACAATCGCGCACGCATCGTGCGCCGCGGCCGCGGAGGCGTTGGCACCCGCCTTGCTTTTGGCCAGCGACGACAGCTAAGATTTCAGCCGGGCTCCGGAGAACGTTCATGGTTTCGGTGTTGCCGCTCCTCGTCGTCCTGCTCGCCCCTTCCGCCAGCCAGACGGCCGCCTCCTCCGAGGGAGAGCTCGGCTTCGGGATCGAAGTGGCGCGGCGCGGGCTCTGGAGCGAGGCCCGCTTCCGGTTCGAGCGCGCGGTCGCCCTCAACCCCGACAACGCGGAGGCGCTCAACGACCTGGCCGTGGCTCTCGAGCAGCAGGGAGACTTCGCGAAGGCGCGCGAGGCCTTCGATCGTGCCCTCAAGCTCAAGCCGGGGAATCTCTACATCCAGCAGAACTACGATCTGTTCCGCGAGGCCGATGACAAGCGCAATCGCAAGAAGAAGCCAACCGTCACTCCCACCCCGACCCCGGCGCCTCCGCCCACTCCATAGCGTCGCGCTCGCGGCGCTCCTGGGAGGTTGGGGCTGTGCCACCGTCGTCGAGGTGCCGGTGGAGACGCCCGTCCAGTCCAAGATCGACGTCTCCCGATTCCGCCGCGTCCTGGTGGCCGGCTTCGTGACGGACCTGGGCGAGAGCGACGTGGAGCTCGGATCCGAGACCTCGCGCCTCCTGCAGAACCAGCTCCGTTCGAACAGCAAGCTGCAGGTCCTCGAGCCCGATCATCCCCCCCTGCAGGACGCCCTGGAGCAGGCGCTCGAGAAGCTGGGCGAGGGGGGGAAGTACAACATGCAGGAGAAGGAGCAGTACAAGCTGGAGACCGACCGCGTGCTGCAGGACGCGGAATACTTGCGCAAGGTGGGCGAGGAGTTCCAAAGCCCGCTCATCGTGACCGGGCGCGTGGGAGCGCGTGGTGCGCGATCCGGGCACCAACCGGCCGCGGCTGGTGCGCGCCAACCGTTACCTGGAGCGCAAGGGGTTCTCGCTTTCCGCCGAGTTCTACTTCATCGACGGACGCACCGGCCAGAACCTGCACAAGGAGAAGTTCACGGAAGAGGTCCTCTACGGCGAGGAGCAGAAGATCTCGCCGCTCTCGTCGTATTTCGAGCTCATGGACCGGCTCATCCCGAACTTCCTGGGTGTCATCTCGCCCCAGAAGGTCCGAGGCACGCGGGTCCTCCTCAGATAGACCGAAGGAAAAACCAAATGACCGACCGCCGCGCCGGGCCCGTGCGGGGGTTCCTGGTGGGATCCCTCGTCGTCCTCCTTCTCGCGGCGGCTCCGCCCGCCCGCGCCCAGTTCGTCCCCTACTACGGGAAGAACAAGGTTGCCTACGACAGCTTCGCCTGGCGCGTCTACAAGAGCCCGCACTTCGAGGTCTACTACTACCCGGAGTTCGAGCAGCACCTGGGCCGCGTCGTCTCCTACGCGGAGAGCTCGTACCAGAAGGTCTCGGGCGACCTCAAGCACGAGCTGCACTTCGCCATCCCCCTCATCCTCTACAAGACCCACTCCGAGTTCGAGCAGACCAACCTCTTCCCGGACATCGTGCCCGAAGGCGTGCTCGCGTTCTCGGAGCCGGTGCGCGGCCGCATGGTCGTTCCCATCGACGAGCCCCCGGACCGCCTCCAGGGCCTGCTGACCCACGAGCTGACCCACGTCTTCGCCTTCGACCTCATCCCACGCAGCCTCGTGCAGCGCTCGATCCCTCTCTGGCTGGATGAAGGGCTGTCGGAATACGAGCGTGGGATGTGGGATTCGCTGGACCTCATGAGCATCCGGGACGCGGCGGTGACGGAGCAGGTGCCCAAGATCAGCCGGTTCGAGGAGTACGGCGGGTACTCCAATCCCCGCGTGGTCTACAACCTCGGGCACGCCGCCTTCGAGTTCATCGAGGCGCGGTTCGGCAAGGAAGGCATCCGGCAGTTCCTCTACACCTTCCGCAAGAACATCGTGGGCGGCGGGATGGAAGACATCTACATGCAGGCCTTCCGCATGAAGCCGGACGAGTTCGACGAGCAGTTCGAGAAGTGGCTCAAGGAGCGCTTCAAGCCCTTCCGCGACAAGCAGCGCCCGACGGACTACGGCAAAGACCTCTCGCCCAACCAGGAGAAGACGTCCTTCACCCAGGTCTTCGCCTTCACGCCCAGCCCGTCCGGCGAGGTGGTGGCGGCCATCAGCGGCAACCGGTCGGAGGGGGAGGCGGACCTGATCCTGCTCTCGACCAAGGACGGCAGCGTCATCAAGAACCTCACCAAGGGCTACACCAACCGCTACGAGGACATCTCGATCAACGACGAGTTCGTGGCCGGGCGCTCGATCGACTTCGACCCCAAGGGCGACACCGTGGCCTTCTTCGCCCGCAAGGGGAAGCGCCGCAGCCTGTACCAGGTCTCGGTACTCAACGTCGACATCATCCGCCGCGTCCCCGTCGCGCTCGACCAGGCGCAGGCGCCGTGTCTGCTGCCCGACGGCAAGCACGCCGTCTTCGCCGCCCTGAAGGAAGCCGTGGGCGACATCTGGCTGCTCGACCTGGAGACGGGCGCGGTGAAGAACCTCACCGCCGACTCCTTCGCCGACCGGGACCCGCAGGTCTCGCCCGACGGCAAGCTCATCGCCTACACGCGTCGCATCAGCGGCCACGACAAGATCTACGTGCTCCCGCTCGACCACCCCGAGCACAAGACCCAGCTCACCTTCGGCAGCTACGACGACAACGCGCCCCACTTCTCCGAGGACGGGAACACCCTCTACTACTCGTCCACCGAGGACGACGACATCTACAACGTGCGCAGCCTCGACCTGCGCACGGGCGCGGTGCGCCAGTACACGGATGCGCTGGGCGGCAACACCGCGCCCGCGCCCATCCACGGCGCCTCCGCCACCCGTCTCGGGTTCATCAGCTACTTCAAGGGCGAGTACCGCCTGCAGTCGATCGAGCTCACGGAGCCGATGAAGGAGGTCGACCAGGAGGTCCAGGTCGCCTCCGAGGACCTCGTCGACTTCCAGCCCGACGTGACCCACCAGGTGGTGACGGAGAACAAGCGCAAGAAGCACCTGTTCGAGAAGCTCTTCCTCGAGGGACGCCCTCCCCTCAACGTGGGGGTGACCTCCGGCGGCGACTTCTTCGGCGGCAGCCAGATCGCCCTCTCCGACGTGCTCGGAGACAAGAACTTCACGGTCACCGCGCTGAGCCTGCGCGAGTTCCGAAGCTACGAGGGGACGTACCTCGACCTCGGCCATCGCCTGCAGTACGGGATCAGCGCGTTCGACAACACGCAGTTCTTCTACGCCTCGCCCTATGCCCTGCAGACGAGCTTCTTCCGGGAGGGCGCTTTCGCCACCCAGCGCGTCACCGGCGGCCTGCTCATCGCGCAGTACCCGCTCGACAAGTTCCGGCGGCTCGAGCTCAACACCGGCATCGTCCGCGTGCGCGAGCAGTTCGAGAACGCCTTCGCGCAGCAGGATGCCCAGGCGGCGGCGGCCGCGCAGGGAACCCAGTTCTTCCTCAACAACGGCACCATCGCCCCCGTCTCCCTCTCCCTCGTCGCGGAGACGACCCGCTTCCGGGAGTTCGGGCCCCTGACCGGCCACACCTACCGGCTCGGCTTCACCTTCGCCCCCGGCGTCAGCTCGTGGCTCTCGCGTCGCACGCTCGACCTCGACGCTCGCAAGTACATCCGGTTCGGCGGCTCCGGTGTGCTCGCGGGACGGATCCGCGGCTTCAAGTCGATGGGCCAGGCGCCCGACATCTTCTACTTCGGCGGGAACATGGAGCTGCGGGGCTACCCCTACCTCTCCTTCGTCGGTAACGAGGGGTTCTTCGCGAACCTCGAGCTGCGCATCCCCATCATCGATCTCATGAAGACCCCGATCGGGATCCTGGGACCGGTGCGCGGAACCCTGTACGGGGGGATCGGCCAGGCCAAGATCCGCGGCGACAACTCCCGATTCGGCACCAGCGCACCCGGCGTCTCCTACGTCAAGGATCCGGTGTTCGGCGAGCCCGTTTCCGGCTTCCACCTGGTGGACGGACGCGCGTCCTACGGCATCGGCCTGCAGTTCTTCTTCCTCGGGTATCCGCTGCACTTCGACTGGTCGAAGCTGACGGATCTCAAGGTCTCCAGCCAGGGGACGCGCTTCGACTTCTGGATCGGATTTGATTTTTAGGCTTCAGTAATGCAGGGGGGCGCGCCACTCTAGATGGACGCGCCCCCCTACGCCCTTCGGGCTACCCGCCATGCCGCTCGTCGCCGAGTCAATCGGCTCCTCGCTGTTTGTCCCCTTGCCCTTCGGTCGGTGCTCTGGTGAGCCCACGGTTGCCATCCCACTCGCCGTTCCCGTCTCCCTCTCCGTGCCCGTCTCCGTCCGTTTGGCCGACCAGGCTTGAATTCCGCGGTGGGCCCGTGATAATCTCCAGTGTTTCGCCTGGGCTCGGGCGAAGGAGGCTTAGGGCGGTGTACGCGATCATCAGGACCGGCGGCAAGCAGTACCGGGTCACGCAAGGGGACACGATCTACGTCGAGCGCATGGAAGCCCCCGTGGGCGAGAAGGTGACGCTGGGCGAGGTCCTCTTCGTCGGGGGCGAGAAGGACGAGACGAAGGTCGGCGCGCCGCTGATCGACAAGGCCTCCGTGGCGGCCACGGTCCTGGACCTCGGCCGCGACCACAAGATCCGCGTCTTCAAGTACAAGAAGCGCAAGCACTACCGGCGCACGCGGGGCCACCGTCAGAGCTACACGGCGCTGAGGATCGACAGCATCTCGCTCTAGTCCAAGTCGAGTCGGCACCACGAGCGGCTCAGGCCCGCGAGGCCGAGCCGCTCCAAGTTTTTTGCGAGGTTCGTGACCATGGCGCACAAGAAAGGGCAGGGCTCAAGCCGCAACGGGCGCGACAGCAACTCCCAGCGGCTCGGGGTCAAGCGCTTCGGTGGCGAGGCGGTCCGCGGCGGGACGATCATCCTCCGCCAGCACGGCACCAAATGGAAGCCAGGGAAGAACGTCGGGCTGGCCAAGGACCACACGCTCTTCGCGCTCGCGGATGGATTCGTCCGGTTCGAGGACCACGGCTCGCGCGGACTGCGCGTGAGCGTTGAGCCCGCGGCCAGCTAGGAGTGTGTCCGAGTAGCCGCTGGGCGCCGACTCGGCCACGCTCCTAAAGGGATTAGGAATGTGTCCCCGTCGAGAGACCGGACACATTCCTCGGTGACCCATGTTCGTCGACCGGGTCAAGATCTTCGTGAAGGGCGGCGATGGCGGCCGCGGATGCGTCAGCTTCCGCCGGGAGCCCTACGTGCCGAAGGGCGGCCCTGACGGAGGGGTGGGCGGCAAGGGGGGCGACGTCGCCCTCGTGGCCGTCTCCCACCAGAACACGCTCCTCCCCCTGCGCTACCACACCGAGTTCCGCGCCGAGCGCGGGACCCACGGCGGGCCCGGCAATCGCACGGGGGCGGAGGGCGCCGACCTGCTGATCCAAGTCCCGCCCGGCACCGCCGCCGTCGACGAAGGCACGGGCGAAGCGCTCGGCGAGGTGCTGCGCGAGGGCGACCGCCTGGTCCTGGCCAAGGGTGGCCGCGGGGGACGCGGCAACCGCTCCTACCTCTCCAACCGCAATCGCGCGCCGCGGGAGTCGGAGCCCGGAGAGGACGGCCAGGAACGCTGGGTCCGGCTCGACCTGCGGCTCATCGCCGACGTGGGACTGCTCGGCTTCCCCAACGCGGGCAAATCGACGCTGCTCGCCGCCTTCTCCGCCGCGCGCCCGAAGGTCGGCGACTACCCGTTCACGACGCTCTCGCCCGTCCTCGGCGTGGTGGAGGTGGACGAGCGGACCTTCGTGGCCGCCGACATCCCCGGCATCATCGAGGGCGCGCATGCGGGGGCCGGCCTCGGCCTCCAGTTCCTCCGCCACGTCGAGCGCACGCGCGTGCTCCTGCACGTGGTGGACGCTTCCGGCCTCAGCGGCCGCGACCCGGCGCACGACCTCCGCGCCGTGCGCGACGAGGTGCGGGAGTGGAACGCGGAGATGCTGGAGCGTCCGCAACTGGTCGTCGCCACCAAGCGCGACGCGATCGGCGAGGAGGACCCTCTCCCCGCCTTGCGCGAAGCGGCGCGCGCGCTCGGCCTGCAGGTGGTGCCGGTGTCGGCGGTGACCGGCGAGGGCCTCCTGGAGCTCAAGCGCGCCCTGGCCACACGCGTCGCGGAGGCGCGCTCCATATCGGCCACCTGCGGGCGGCGGAGATCGTGCGCGAGGCGCTCGCGCTGGACGAGGTGGTCTTCGTGCCCGCGGGCCGGCCGCCCCACCGCGGGCATCCGGCGGCGGCCGGCCTCGATCGCTATGCGATGGTGGCCCTCGCCACCGCCGCCGAACGTGCCTTCGTGCCTTCCGACGTCGAGCTCGCGCGCGAAGGCCCGAGCTATACCGTCGAGACGGTGGCCCTGATCCGCAAGCAGCGTCCGGGAGTGGACGTCGTCCTCATCGTCGGCAGCGACAACCTGCCCATGATCGCGGACTGGCGCGAGCCGGAGCGGCTGCTGGAGCTGTGTACGGTGGCGGTGGTGGAGCGGCCGGGCAGCGCCCCCGCGCCCGCGGGCACGTTGCCGGCGGAGCGCGTGCACCGCATCGAAGGCACCGCGCTCCCCATCGCCAGCCGCGACCTGCGCGAGCGGATACGCGCCGGACGGAGCGTGCGGCATCTCGTGCCCGGCGGGGTCGCGGACTACATCGAGAAGCGGGGAGAAGGCGGAGGACGTCGCCGTCCTCGACCTGCGCAAGGGCTCCGCGTTCACCGACTACTTCGTCCTCGCCTCGGGGACGTCCCAGCGCCAGATCGTCGCCATCGCGGATGCGGTGCAGGAGGCGATGCGCGCCGAGGACCTGCGCCCCAAGCACGTGGAGGGCTATCCGCGCCAGGAGTGGATCCTGCTGGACTACTCCGGCTTCGTCGTACACATCTTCACGCCCCGCACGCGGAGCTTCTACGACCTCGAGCGCCTGTGGGGCGGCGCCGCGCGCCTGGAGATGAAGGAGTGACGGCCCTGACCCCTGTCCCCGAGCTGGCGGGCGTGGTCGCCGCCTCGCCCGCCATGCGCGACCTCCTGAAGCTGGCCAGCCGCCTGGCCGAAGGGCGCACGCCCGTCCTGATCCAGGGCGAAAGCGGCACGGGCAAGGACCTGCTCGCCCACTGGCTTCATCACGCGGGCCCTCGGCGCGACTATCCGCTCATCAAGGTGCACTGCCCGTCGATTCCGTCCGAGCTGCTCGAGTCGGAGCTGTTCGGACACGAGGCGGGCGCTTTCACCGACGCCAAGCAGCCGAAGGCGGGCAAGATCGAGCTGGCCGCGGGTGGCACCGTGTTCTTCGACCAGGTGCAGGATCTCACCCCCAACCTGCAGGCCAAGCTGCTGCGCGTGGTGGAGGACTGCCGGTTCGAACGTCTGGGCGGCACCGAGACGATCGAGGTCGACGTGCGCTTCGTGGCCGCCTCGAGCGTCGACGTCCGGCAGGCCGTCTCCGCGGGCACGTTCCGCCAGGACCTCTATCACCGCCTGAGCGTGGTGCCCCTGACCGTGCCCCCGCTGCGCGAGCGCCGCGACGACATCCTGCCCCTGGCGGAGACGTTCCTGGCGCGCGAGCGCCAACGCCGGACGACGCCCGCGCGCGCGTTCGCGCGCGAGACGTCGGAGGCCTTGAAGGGTTACGCCTGGCCGGGCAACGTGCGCGAGCTGCGGTCGGTGATCGAGCGCGCGGCCCTCTATACGACGAGCGACGTGGTGGCCTCCGCCGCCCTGCCCCCGCACATCCTGGAGCAGCCGGCGACGCTGTGGGCGGGGCGCGATCGACGACCGTCGCTGAAGGAGATCGAGAAGGAATACATCCGTTACGTGCTGGACCAGGTCGCGGGCCAGCAGACGCGGGCCGCGGCCATACTCGGCATCAGCCGCAAGGCGCTGTGGGAGAAACGGCGGCGTTACGGGATCCGCTGATGCAGACGACAGGAACAGGACGCAATCGACCCGCGTTTTCCGCAGCGGAGGGTTTCCGCTGCCGCCGAGCCGCGATCCACTCGCGGCGAGGCGCTTGATGAAGCAAGACCCGAAGCGAGGACGCCTCAAATGGAACAGAAGAAGATGAAAAGCTTCCGGGAGAAGCTGCTGCAGAAGAAGCAGGAGATCCTGGTCGCCTACACGAAGAGCAAGAGCTACGGCCGGGAGGCGGACGAAGAGGGCTCGCAGGACATCGCGGACAAGGCCTCCAACTCCTATACCAAGGAGTTCCTCTTCAGCCTTTCCAACACCGAACGGGACATGCTGCAGCTCGTGGACGAGGCGCTCGTCCGGATCGACGACCGTCGCTTCGGCACCTGCGTCGTATGCGAGGAGGAGCTGGACCGCAAGCGCCTGGAGGCCGTGCCCTGGGCCAAGCGGTGCATTTCCTGCCAGGAGAAACAGGAGCAGGGCCTCCTGTGACGTCCCGGCCGGGCCGGGAAGGCGCACCGCTCCGGGGGGGCGCGGACCAGCCGTGACCGCGCTGGGCCACGCCACGACGCGCCTGCTCGTGGACCCCGTGCTGGCTCTCGTCTTCCCGTCCTCCTGTCCGGGATGCGGCCACGACGTCGATCGGCCCACGCGCGGTCCGTTGTGCCTGGCCTGCTGGTCCGCGCTGCCTCGTCATCGCGGCCCCCTGTGCCCCTGCGGGTTCCCCCTCCCCCTCGGCGCGGCCGCGCCCTGCGGCCGCTGCCGCCGCGGGCTCGCCCCCTTCGCGCGCGGAGCCAGCCTGGGCCCCTACGAAGGCACGCTGCGGCTCCTGGTCCACGAGATGAAGTTCCACGCCCGCCGCTGGGTCGCGGCACGGCTGGCGGAGGTGCTCCTCGCCGCCCCGGAGGTGCGGGCGACCCTGGACGGCGCGCACGTGCTGGTGCCGGTCCCCCTGCACCCGCGCCGCCGACGCGAGCGCGGCTTCAACCAATCGGCGTTGCTGGCCCGCGCCCTTGCCGGGCCCACCGGCCTGCGCGTCGCGGAGGACGCGCTGGCCCGGCGCGAGGAGACGCCGCCCCAGACCGGTCTCAGCGCGGCCCGGCGGCGCGCCAACGTGGAGCGCGCGTTCGTCGTGAGACGGCGGCCTGCGGTGTCGGGCCGGATCGTGGTACTGGTGGATGACGTGCTCACCACCGGCGCCACCGCCCGCGCCTGCGCGCGCGCCCTGACCCAGGCGGGGGCGGCGGAGGTGCGGCTGGTGACGGCGGCGCGCGTGGAATGAGCGGACGGCCCACGACATCACAGGAGGAACACGTGATCGATCATCCGGCCGCCGGCAACTGGACCTTCCGGCTGCTCATCGCGGGGGCGCTGGTGGCGCTGGGCGCGGCGCCCGCGCGCGCCTGGGGACCACTCGTCCACCAGCGGGTGACCAGCGAGGCCATCGACACCCTGCCCAAGGGTCTCAAGCCCTTCTACAAGGCCCACCGGCTGGAGATGCCCTCGCTGGCCGTGGACGCCCCGCCGCCGGAGGACGAGAGCACGGAGCGGCGGTTCACGCTCGATCGCTTCCTCCCGTTCCCGTTCTCCGACCTCCCGCGGACGGAAGCGGCCTTGAAGACGAAATACGGCGACGACGCGGCCAAGGCGGGCCGGCTGCCCTGGCTGATCCAGGAGTCCTACGCACGTCTGGTGGAGGCGTACCGCTCGGGGGACAAGGGGAAGATCCTCACGGAATCGGACACGCTGGCGGGATATGTGGCCGATCTCCACAACCCGCTCGCGCTCACCGAGAACTACGACGGCCAGAAGACCGGTCAGCACGGCCTCTGGGTACGCTTCTCGAACAAGCTTCCGGAGGCCATGGACAAGAAGCTCAACTTCGGCGGACAGACCGCGCGCCTCATCGACGACCCGAAGGGCTACGTGTTCTCGATGATCAGCCAGACCTACATCTGGCTCGACAACCTGCTCTACCTGGAGGAGCTCGCCAAGCGCGGGCAATCCGGCTATACGGAGATCTACTACGATACGCTGGCGCAGAAGGCGGGCCCTCTGGCCAAGGACCGGTTGGAGGAAGCCACCACCGACGTGGGCAGCTACTGGTACACGGCCTGGACGACGGCGGGCCGGCCGGAGCTGAAGTAGGTTTGCCTGGCGCTCGTCCAGCGCCTATGATCCTTTACAGACGGGTCTCGCCCTGCGCTACCTCTGCCGATGACCGACGAGGGGAAGCCTTCCCCTTCCGATGCGGAGCTGATCGAGCGGTGCCTCCAGAAGGACAACTCCGCCTGGGAGCTCATCGTCGGCCGTTACAAGCGGAAGGTGTTTCATATCGGCTACAAGTTCACGGGGCGGCATGACGACGCGGAGGACCTGACCCAGGAGATCTTTCTCAAGGTCTTCCGCAGCCTCGAGAAGTTCAATCGCGACGCCGACTTCTCGACCTGGCTCTCCAGCGTGGCCCGGAATTTCTGCATCGACCACTACCGGGCCAGCAAGCGCGAGAAGGAAGTGCTGGTCGAGGACCTCGTGGCCTTCGACCTCGCTCCCGCCTCCACGGGCAGCAGCCCGCACCGCGCGCTGGAGGACCGCGACCGGCGCAGCTTCCTGCGACGTGGGCTGGAGGCGCTGCCGGACAAGCTGCGGGAAGCGGTCGTGCTGCGGGACCTGCAGGGGCTGAGCTACCAGGAGATGGCGGACCGGCTCGGGCTGCCGGAGGGGACGGTGAAGAGCCGGATCAACCGCGGGCGCGAGGAGCTCTCGCGCCTGCTGCTCCGGGCCCAGCAGGCGGAGCGGGGACGGAGCGGAGGGCGCATTCCCGCGCGGAGGTGACGTGATGCAACTCGAAATAGGCGAGAAGGCCGACGTACGGATCGTGAGGGTGAAGGAAGCCAAGCTCACGTATCCGAACCTGTCCGCGTTCTTCGCCGAGGTGCGGCAACTGGTGGAGGGCGGGACGCGCAAGCTGCTCATCGACCTCTCCGCGGTGACCTACATCGACAGCGCGTCCATCGGCTGTCTCATGGACATCTACCGGCTCATGCAGGACCGGGGAGGGGCGGTGAAGCTCGCCGGTGTGCAGCCGCGGGTGGAGACGATGATCTCCATGACGGGCGTGCACAAGCTCATCGACCTGCACCGGGAGGAAGGCACGGCCCTCGAGGCCTTCGGCCCGGCGGGCGGGGGCAAGAAGAAGGGGAAGGCCGATGCGTAGGGTGCGCCTCTCCACCGGCTTCCAGCTCACCCTCGACGGCGACATCCTGGGCCTGCTCGAGGCCCTCTACCGCGAGGTGACCCTCAAGCGCGCGCTGCAGGTCTCCTTCGAGGACATGATGCGCGAGATCCAATCCCTGGTGGAGCAGATGGGAGAAGAGGAGCGGCGGCGCTATCTGGTGGAAAGCCTCTTCCTCAATTCCGTCACCTACGAGAACGAGATGCTCGACGCCTACATGCGCCGGCTGACCGGCCGGAAGAAGGGCGGGCGCGGGCGATCCGCCGGAGGGTCGGCGTGACGCTGGCCCTGGCGCTCACGGCGTTCTCGCTCCTGTCGGCCGCCCTCGCTCCGGACGCCCCCGCGCCCGCGGCCTCTCCGGCCGCCGCTCCCCACGTCGTGGTCGAGCCCGCCTCGTTCGACTTCGGCGCGATCAAGCCCGCGCACGTCGTGGAGAAGGAGTTCGTGCTCCGCAACCACGGCCGCGCCGACCTGCGCATCGATTCCCTCGTCTCGAGCTGCCACTGCGCGGCCATCCTCGCCGACACCAAGCTGCTCGTGAAGCCCGGAGCGAGCACCACGTTCCGCGTCCGGCTCACCGCACCCGAGACGGCGGGGCGCCTGCAAAGGAGCGTGCTCGTCAAGTCGAATGATCCCGCGCACCCGGCGTTGGAGGTGAGGATCGAGGCGCTCGTCGTCGCCCCACGTCGCGAGAAGGACTGATGGAGAGGCGGCCGGCCGTCTACTAGCCGCGCTGGGTGGCGAGGGGTGCGGGCGCCGGCGCCCCCGGCAGCGTCACCACCGGGAGCTGGGGGAGCGTCACCAGCGCCCACGCGTCCGGCGCATCCAGCACCGCCCGCGCGAGGGCGGCGTGCAGCGCATGGCCGGCCTTGCTGGCCTCGAGGTGGCCCACCAACGGGTGACCGAGGAGCGACAGGTCGCCGATCGCGTCGAGGATCTTGTGGCGCACGAACTCGTCCTCGAAGCGCAGCTTCTGGTTGAGAACGCCGGTCTCGCCGACCACGATCGCGTTCTCGAGGCTGCCGCCGAGGGCCAGTCCCGCCTTGCGCAGCATCTCCACCTCGCGGAGGAAGCCGAACGTGCGCGCGGGCGCGATCGTCTCCGCGTAGGTGTCCGCGCTGACCCGGACGGATGCGCTCTGGTGACGCAGGAGCGGATGGTCGAAGCCGATCGTGTAGCTGACCCGGAACTGGTCCGACGGGCTCAGGCGCGCCCACTTCCCGCCGCGCACCACCTCGACGGGCCGCAACACCTTCAAGTACCGCCGCGAGACCTTCAGCGGGCGCAACCCGGCTTCGTGGATCAGGATCACGAAAGGCGCCGCGCTGCCGTCCATGACGGGGATCTCGGGACCGTCCACCTCCACCAGCACGTCGTCGACGCCCAGCGAATAGAGGGCGGACAGGAGATGCTCGACGGTGTCGATGGAGACGCCGTCGCGGCTGAGAGTGGTGGCGTGGTCGAGACGGCCAAGATGATCGATGTGGGCGGGAATCTCGACTCCGACGTCCGTCCGGCGGAAGCGAACGCCGTGTTCGGCCGGCGCCGGCCTCAGATCGAGGCGGACGGGACGGCCGGTGTGCAGGCCGATGCCCGTGCAGCCTACGCCGCGCTTGAGAGTCCTCCTATAGGCCATGAAACCTGGGCTGCCGCCCTGCAATCGCCGAACCACGGGGCACGCGTCGGCCCAACTCAAGCGGGCACAGTGACTTCTCGAGGATGAAGAGATGCCCGCCCTGCCTTCGTCCAGCCACGACTGTGGCCGCTATACCACAGACGGTGTGGCTCAGAAACCCGTCTTCCCCGCGCGCACGTGCGCTCGATAAGCACCGGAATCGAGGATCTCGCGCGTCTGATCGATGGCGTGGAGGATCTCGTCGTCCGTCGTGTAGAAGTGCGGGGAGTAGCGGATGCCCGCACCCGGTCGATGGTCCACGATGATCTCGCGGCGCAGCAGCTCTCGGGTGACGGCCTCCCCCTGTGGGACGTCGAGGATCGCCATGCCGCCGCGGCCTGCGGGATCGTCGGGCGTACGCGGCGTGAGGCCGAGCGCGCGGGCACGATCCATCAGGAGCTGCACCTGCCGCACCGACTTGCGCCGGATGGAGTCGACGCCGAGGGCGGACACGATTTCGTAGCCGGCACGCGCGGCGAACAGGGCCGGGACGGCGGGCGTGCCGTGCAGGAATCGGGTCGCATCCGACGCGTAGTCGATGGCGCCGGCCTCGAACGCGAACGGATGCTCGTGGGCCATCCAGCCCGTGACCCGCGGCTGCAGGCGGCGCTGAAGGCGCGGGGCCACGTACAGGTAGCCCGCGCCCGGCCCGCCGCACAGCCACTTCACGCTGCCGCCGGTGGCAAAGTCGACGTCCCAGGCCGCCACGTCGACGGGTACCGTTCCCGCGGACTGGTACACATCCGCCACCACGTAGGCGCCCACTTCGTGCGCACGCCGCACGATGGCGGGCACGTCCTGCACGAAGCCGCTTCGGAAGATGACGTGCGAGAGAGGGACGAGCAGCGTCTCCCCGTCGATGGCTTCCAGGAACCGCTCGAGCGGCACCGTCATCCCGTCCGCGCTGGGCACGGTGACGACGCGCGCGCCCAGGGCGCGGTGGGCCTCGTACACGTACATCACGGACGGGAAGTTGAGGTCCTCGTAGACGATCTTGTTGCGGCGGGCCGACAGGTCGAAGCAGGAGAGGAGCACGGACTGGCAGATGGAGACGTTCTGGTGCATCACCACCGAGCCCGGGGGCGCGCCGATGATCCGGCCGACGGCGTCGCCCACGGTGACGGGCATCGCCCACCAGCCCTCCGCCCAGGCGCGCACGCCGCGCGTGGCCCACTGGCGCGTGTACTCCTCGAGCGCGGCGGCGGCTCCCCGCGGCATCGCCCCCAGCGAGTGGCTCACGAGATAGGTCGTCTTCTCGAGGATGGGGAACTCGGGCCGACGCGCGAGCAGCTCGCCCTCGTCCGCGG
>QHVP01000029.1 GCA_003222295.1 Acidobacteriota bacterium
CCAGGGTCGGGGTCTCCAGGATGGCAAAGTCGCGATAGCGGCCCCTCACGCGCATGACCGGCGTGACGCTGAGGACGTCGCCGTCGTAGGGTGCCTCGCTGCCGTCGTGGACGGCCCAGACCTCCATCCGCTCGAACGTATTGACGAAGCGCGCCTCCTCGAAATAACCTGTGCACTCGCGCAGCATGGCCAGCGCCTTGTCCACCCCCACCACCACCGTGGAGGGCTGGCGGCGCGGGAACCACTGCATCTCGACCTCGACGTTCCCCACATCGATGCTGCGCAGATCGACGTCGATGTCGGAGAGGTCGGGGGCGGTGCCGCCGAAGCGATAGCCGCGCGCGGCCAGCTCGGCCAGCGTGCGCGCGATGTTGATGAAGTACTTGTCCGAGTACCAGCCTTCCCGCATGCGCTCGATGTCGAGCTTGAACACGGAGGCGGGCAGGCGGCGCCGGTCGAAGATGGTCATGCCCACCTGGATTATAGCCAGGGGCGAGCGGACCGCCGGCTTGGTGTCCTGCCGGCCGTATGGTCTACTTGAGGGCCCTTCGGGGTACCCAGGTGATCGTGTCCCCTCCGTCCGCCTCGCCTTCGCGGTATCGGCTCCCCGCGATGCTGCTGGCGGGCCTGCTCGTGGCGACGGCCGGGGCCGTCCCGCCGCTGGCCGCGGCCGAGCCCGATCCGGCCGCTCTCCTCGACCGGCTCGATGCGGCGTGGAAGTCCCACGACGAGGCGGCCTGGCTCGGGGCCTGGCGCGCGAGCAATGAAGAGCAGCGCGCCGAAGAACGGGATTACGTCCGGGAAAGGTGGGCGGGGGAGGAATCGCGGCTCGAGATCGAGCGACCCCTGGAAACGCCGCGCCCGCCCTTCAAGGTCCCGGCCACCGTCATCTCCATCGCCGAGCCGCGCGGACGCGTGGAGCAGGTGGTCTTCACCCTCGATCGTGGACCCGACGGCTGGGCGGTCATCGGCCGCCAGACGGTGTCGCAGATCGACGGGCTGGTGCACCTCGCCCTGGGCCCGGCCTTTCGGGCCGACGGGCTCGTCTTCCACCTGCCCGACTTCGAGATGCGCATCCGCCGGGGGACGCTTTTCCTGCCGCCCCCCTCCCTCGGCCCCACGGTGCTCGTGTTCGTCGGCGAGGCCACCGTGCGCTTCGCGCCCGGGCCGCCGACGGAGCAGGAGCAGCTGCGCCAGTTCTCCGGCCGGCGGGAGCTGGTCGAGACGGTGCACGCGGCCTTCGTCCGCATCCATCCCGCGGACTTCCACCGCGTGCTCACGAACGCCGCGCTGGAGCGGGACCCCCAGGGGGAGGGGTCACGGGCCGCCGCCCTGAAGTTCTTCCGCGAGCACGTCGACGACACCTATCAGCTCGACGCGCCCCTGCCGCGCGCCCCCTGGTGGCTCGTCCCCGCGCTCGGCGATTCCGTGGTGACCTTCCAGACGCGCCGCGGCGCCCTCACGTTCACGGTGAGCCAGTCCGAGCCCGAAGGCCTGAGCCTCTTCGACCGTGCCCGCCGCCGGCAGATCTGCCTCTACCCGCTGCCCGGCACGCAGGCCCGCTACGACGAGGACGACGAGCGCGACGTCGACGTCCTCCACCACGACCTCACGGTGCGGTTCGAGCCCGAACGCTTCGGGCTCGTGGGATTCGACACCATGCGCCTGCGCCTGCGGTCGCCGGCCAGCACCATCCGCCTGCGGCTGGACGAGGCCCTGCGCGTGATCTCCATCCGCTCTCCGGAGGGGGGCGAGCACCTCTTCTTCCGCGTGCGCCACCAGGACGGCATGATGGTCTCGCTGGGATCCCTGTCCGGCACGGTCGGCGAGATCACCCTCACCGTGCGCTTCGCCGGCAACCAGCAGCCGCATCCGGTGGAGCGCGAGGCGATGCCGCAGGTCGCCCCTCCCGTCGGGTTCGACGACGACATCAGCGTCGAGGAGGCTCTCGTCTATTCGAACCGTTCACCCTGGTATCCGCAGGGCGAGGCGGACGACTATGCGACGGCCATGCTCCATCTGGACGTGCCCGCGGGCATGATGGCGATCAGCGGGGGCCAGCAGACGTCGCTGCGCACCGAGGGCGGTCGTACACGGGTGGAGTACCGGCAGGACCTGCCCGGCAAGTACATCACGGTCGCGGTGGGCCGCTTCTACGAAGCCGGCCGTCAGGTGGACGGCGACGTGACCGTCGCCGCCTGGGCCGCCCCCCGGTTGCGCGGGGTGGCGGACGCGCGCATGGCGGAGGCGGCCGCGATCCTGCGCTTCTACGAGAGCGAGTTCGGCCCCTGTCCGTATCCATCGCTGAACCTGGCCCTCGTGGAATCGCGCGTGCCCGGCGGGCACAGCCCGCCCGGGATGATCGTGGTGTCGATCCGCCCCGCCCTGCTGCGGGGGGCGCTGCGCGACGACCCCGCCAGCTTCCCGGACGTGCCGGAGTTCTTCATCGCCCACGAGCTCGCGCATCAGTGGTGGGGCCACGGCGTGGCCGGCCGGAACTACCACGAGCGCTGGCTCTCGGAGGCCTTCGCGCAATACGCGGCCGCGCTGTGGGTGCGCCACAACCGCGGCGAGTCCGCATTCCGCGGCATGCTGGTGCGAATGGGACGCTGGGCGCTGCACTACGCGGACAAGGGCCCCATCTATCTCGGCCATCGGCTGGGCCACATCGAGGGCGATCCCCAGGTCTATCGCGCGGTCGTGTACGACAAGGGGGCCTATGTCCTGCACATGCTCCGCCAGATCGTCGGCGAGGACGCGTTCCGCCGGGCGGTGATGGCGCTGCAGTCCGCGCACCGCTTCGGCAAGGTCGGCACCGACGACGTGCGCGCGGCCCTGGAGACCGCCTCCGGGCTCGACCTGCGGCCCTACTTCGCGGAGTGGGTGTACGGCACGAGCCTGCCCGAGTTGCGCCTGGCCTCCCGCTCGACCCCGGCGGCAGAGGGCTATCGGACCGAGATCACCGTGCACGGACGCGACCTGCCCGGACCGGTGCCGCTGGAGGTCGCGGTGGCCCACCCGGCAGGCACGGAAGTACGGACGGTGAGCCTCGAGCCCGAAGGCGGGAGCTGGACGGTCGATACGCCGGGACCGCCGCGCCGGGTCGACGTCAACGCCGGGCGCGGGCTGCTGGCGCGCGTACGGCGCAACTGAGCGGCTCGCGCCGGCGGGAGGCGGATCGGTTCAGCGATACCGATTGCGGCGGCCTTCCTCCGTGAGAGTCTCCACCGTCGTCGTGGCGGCCGCGAGCTGACGCTTCGCGTTCTCCAAGGCCTCGACGCGCGCCGCGCGGCCGGGGCCGTACAGCGGTCCGCTGGTGTCGTTGAGGGCGGTCTGCAGCCGGGCCACCTCGGCCGTCCAGTTGGTCACGTCGGACTGGGCCTGGGTCAGCTTCTCCCGCCAGGCCGTCTGCGCTTCTTCGCGCAGCTCGTCCTCGGTCTTCGGCTTGTCGGCCGCGGCCGGGGCCGCGCCTGCCTTCTTGTCGCCGGCGGCGCCCGGGGCCGGGCTGGCGGTCGTCGCGCTACCCCCCTCGGCGTTGGGCTGCGATACCGTGCCCCCTCGGCGCCGATTGCGCAGGTCCTCCTCGGTGATGGGTTTCCCCTTCTTCTTGTCCTTCTCCCTGGCCGCGATCTCACCCAGGCTGGGCTGGCGGGGCGCGTCGGCCCCCGCCGGAACCGTCCCCCAGGCCAGGGCCGCGACGACGCCGACGGCGAAGAGTGTCCGCATGGCGACCTCCCTCCCAGCAAGCCGACAACTGCCGGGTCGATCTACAGCGTCGATTGTAGCGCGCCTGTCCGACCAACCGGGGACCGCGGCCAGGCCCGTGAGCGAGCTCACGCTAGCCGAGGACGCCGAGGACCTGCCGAAGCTCCCCCGCGCGCCGGTTTTCCGGGTCCAGGGAAAGCGCCTTCTCGACCGCCGCCCGCGCCCGCGCGTGATCGTTCTGCAGGAAGTGATTGAGGGCGGCGGTGGTGAGCGAGGCCGCCTCCGCCCGCCGCGCGTCCAGGCGCGCCAGGGCCAGCAGGCGCGCGATGGCGGCATGGTCCGGCGCGAGCTCCAACGCGCGCTCCAGCCGCGGCACCGCCTTCCCGGGATCGCGGGCCTTGAGATGACGGCGCGCTTCTTCGAGAAGGCGGCCCGCCTCCGCATCGGAGGGCGGGCCCTCGGGCAGCGGGGTGAGGCTCCCGATCGGCGGTGACGCCACCGGCGGCTCGCTCACCGGGGGCGCGAGCCGATCGCGCTGCTCGATCACCCTCGCCGCGCGGTCGCGGATCTCGCGCGCGATCGCGTGGTCGGGCTGCGCGGCCAGCGCCTCTTCCGCGGCCGCGCGCGCCTCCTCCAGGTCGCCGAGCACGATGTGCTCCTGGGCGGTGGCAACCAGCGCGGCCACCTTGCGGCGGGCCGCCTCCTCGTCGAGGTAGGCGGCGAGATCGCGGTAGCGCGCGCTGTCCGGAGCCAGGCGCGCCACCTTGCTCGCGATCTTCCGCGCGAGATCGAGGTCGCCATCCGCGGCATAACCGAGGGCCATGCCCGAGAGCTGCTCGACCTCCTGGTCGCGAATGGCCTCCTCGACCTCCTGGCACTGCTGCTGGCCGACCGCGTGGCCGGGGTCGATCTGGAGCACGCGGCGGCACATCGTGAGCGCCTTCTGGAGCTGGCCGGCGGCCCGCGCCCGCTCGATCGCGGTGACGAGCTCGGCGGTGTCCTTCTGCGCGGCCAGGAGGCGCGCCGCCGTCTCGCGCACGAGGCGCTCGAGATCGTCGCGCATCTCCTCCAGGCTCTGGTAGCGCTCGGCCAGGGGCTTGGCCAGCGCGCGCGACACGATGGCTTCGAGGCCGGGCGAATATTCGCTGCGAGGCAGGGCGGCCATGTCCGCCTCCTCGCGCACGATGCGGAACATCACGTGGGGGAGGCTGTCCGCGTCGAACGGACGCCGATAGGCCAGCAGCTCGTAGGCGATCGCGCCCACCGAGAAGATGTCCGCCCGATGATCGACCTTCTCGCCCTCCACCTGCTCGGGGG
Source organism: Acidobacteriota bacterium (assembly GCA_003222295.1). Classification (GTDB taxonomy): domain Bacteria; phylum Acidobacteriota; class Vicinamibacteria; order Fen-336; family Fen-336; genus AA29. The sequence continues at coordinate 5,023 of QHVP01000029.1, forward strand.
CCATGTAGTGCACGGTGCCCAGCACGAGCCCGCTCGTCGTCATCTTCGAGGATTGCAGGTGTGCGATCCCGAAGTCCATGATCTTGACCTCGCCCTGCGGGGTCACGCGGATGTTCGCGGGCTTGACGTCGCGGTGGACGATCCCGGCGCGGTGCGCGTAGGCGAGCCCCTCGCAGACCTGGCGGATCACGTCGATCTTCCATTCCACGGACAGCGGCTCCTTGGCCTGGATGATCTTCTCGAGGTCCTCGCCGTCGATCAGCTCCATCGCGATGAAAGGCTGGCCGTGGTCTTCGCCGAGGTCGTAGACGGTGACGATGTTGTGGTGGCGCAGACCGCCCGCGGCCTGCGCTTCGCGCAGGAAGCGCGCCTTGAGCTCCGGCGTCTCCGCGAGCCCCGGCGTCATCGTCTTGATGGCGACCGTGCGATGGATGACGGGGTCGATGGCCTGGTAGACGGTGCCCATCCCACCCCGGCCGAGGACCTTCTCCACCTGGTACTTGCCGATCGTTTGCAATGGATCTCGCGCGGAGCGGGGGGAGCAGCCCGCGCGCATTCTAAGCCGGCAGGAGGCGATAATCCATTTGCCGGGGGCGGGAGGCGCGCGGTGATCGTCGGCCTGGGGATTGACCTGATCGAGCAGGAACGCGTCGCGCGCGCGCTCGATCGCTGGGGCGAGCGGCTGGTGGCCAAGCTCATGGGCGCGGCGGAGGCCTCGCGCCTTCCCCACGGCTCCGATCGCGCCCGCGCCGTCGCCCTCGCCATCGCGGCCAAGGAGGCGGCGAGCAAGGCCCTGGGCACGGGCTGGACGCGCGGCGTGTGCTGGCGCGACGTCGTCGTGGACCTCGGCCCGCCGGTGGCGGTGCGGCTGGAAGGAGGCGCGCTCCGCTGGGCGCACCGGCTCGGGTCCGCGGGCCGCACGCGCGCCGCGCTCGAGGTGCGCGGCGACCTGGTGATCGGCCAGGTGCGCCTCCTCTCGTGATCGCGCTCCTTCCGCGGGAAGCCTGGCGGCGCAACCAGCTCGTGGTGTGCGTGGCCGTCTTCATGGTCTTCATGGGCTTCGCGTTCGTCCTGCCCTTCCTCCCCCTGTACGTGAGACAGCTCGGCGTCTCCAGCGACGAGGCGGCCGCGACCTGGGCGGGCGTGCTCATCGGCATCGCGCCCCTGCTCGCGGGACTCCCGGCGCCGGTGTGGGGCCGCCTGGGCGACCGCTACGGACAGAAGCCGATGGCCGTGCGCGCCCTCGTCTCCTACGTCATCCTCCTCGCCCTGTCCGGCGCGGTCACGACGGTGTGGCAGCTCCTGGCCCTGCGCACGGCGGTCGGGCTCTTCGGCGGCGTGGGACCGCTGGGGCTGGCCATGGCCACCGCGCTCGCGCCCCGCGAGCAGACGGGCCGCGCGGTCGGGAGCATCCAGTCCGCGCAGATCCTGGCCGCCGCCGTGGGGCCGCTGGCCGGAGGCGTGCTGGCCCATACCATCGGCATGCGCTGGACCTTCGTGGCTACCGCCGCCGCCTGCGGCATCGCGCTCCTCCTGCTCGTCTTCTTCTATGAAGAGGCGCCACGTGCGGTGGCCGCGGAGGATGCGGCGCGCGACGGCTTCGGCGCCGTCCTGGCCGTGCCGGGCGTGCTGCCCTTGATGGCCACCCTGTTCCTCGTGAACTTCATCGGGCGCTCCTTCACGCCGATCCTTCCTCTCCACCTGCAGCGGATGGCGGTGCCCACGTCGAACCTCGCCCTCTCCACCGGGATCCTCATCTCCGCCTACTCGGTGTGCGCGGCGTTGTCGGCGGCGCTGCTCGGGCGCGCCACCCGGCGTCGTGACCCGCGGGCCATGCTCGTGGCCACGCTGGTGGCGGGCGCGGCCATCGTGCTGCCCATGGGCCTCGTCGCGCGCTTCCCCTCCTTCCTGGGCCTGGCGGTCCTGCTCGGCCTGGCCGCGGGCGGGTCGCTCACGCTGTGCTACACGATCGGCGGCCTCATGGTGCCGGCGCCGCGGCGCACCACCGCCTTCGGCTTCTTCTCCGGGGCCGCCCTGTTCGGGGGCGCGGTGTCACCCTCGGTGGCCGGCCTGCTCGTTCATCTTCATCTGAAGGCGATCTATTACGTCGACGCCGTCCGCTCTGGCCCGGCGCGCGCAGCCGACCACCAGTGACGTCGCCCAGGCGGCGGAGGGAGGAGCATGAAGGTCTGTCACCACTGCAGTCGCGAGCTGTCGCTGATGGCCGCGGTCGAGCGGACGTCCTCCTGCCCCTACTGCTTTTCCGACCTCAAGTGCTGCCAGAACTGCCGCTTCTTCGACCCCGCGTTCAACAACCAGTGCCGCGAGCCCCAGGCGGAGTGGTGCCCGGAGAAGGACAAGGCGAATTTCTGCGAGTTCTTCGAGTTCCGGGAGACGTCCGCGATCGGACGCGCCGGTCCCGGCGGGGGTCCGCAGTCCGATCAGTCCCGCGCGCGGTCCGCTTTCGACTCGCTGTTCAAAAAGTAATCGGCCGGCCTCAAGGTTGATCCCTCGGCTCGAGCAGGGGGCGCGCGTACAACAGCGGGACGGCCGCGCTATAGCCCTTCTGGGGTGCGCCTTCGAGACCGCCGGTCTCACTTTCCAGGTTGGCGCGCAGCACGCCGATCACTTCGAACGTTCCCTCGGAGAGGAGCGGTCCCCCGCTCTGCCCGGGATCCGCGATGGGATCGATCTTGACCGTGACGATCCGGCGCCGGCTCCCCACCGTGCGGCGTACGCCCGAGGCCCAGCGCCGCTCGCGCGAGACCACCGTACCGCGCGTGAAGCGCAGGGCCGTGGCCAGGTCCGCGGGACTCGCGGCGAATCCTCCAAGCAGGACCGCCTGCCCGATGCTCGGTTCGGGGGCATCGGCCAGGACGAGGAAGTACGGCGGCGGATCCGTGCGCAAACCGGCGCTCCCGCCCGTCGCGCAGCCTCAGGCGCGGGGCTTCGTCCTTCGGCATGTGGTCGAGCACGTGCGCACAGGTGAGCAGATAACCATACGCGTCCACGAAGAACGCGGAGCCTCGCGCCACCGTGATCCCTTCCGGACGTTGCACGGTGACGAGCTGGGCCAGAGCCTCTTCCGCCTCGGCGAGGGTGCGCGCGGCGCGCGGGGGATCGTTCGCGGCCGCGACCACCGAAGCGAGGGACAAGGCGAGGACCGCGGCCGTCGCGCCCGCCGATCCTCGCGTCGCCACCGCGCTCACTCCACCCGCATCATCTCGGTGAGCACGCGCTCCGCGTCCTGCATCGGGTAGTCGAGCCGGAGGAGCGCGGCCAGGGTCGGCGCGATGTCCTCGGGGCCGCAGGCCGCGGGATACGTGCCCGGCTTGACCGAGGGGCCAAGGAAGACGATGGGCACGTGCCGATCGTACTCGTACGGAGTGCCGTGGCCGGTGCCGCCGGCCCGGTCAGAGAGATAGGTCCACTGCCGGAGCAGGACGGTGAGATGCGGGCTCCGGGGCTGATAGAACGACCGGCGCATGAAGGGGAAGTACGGATCGTCCGCGGGCGGTTCACCCATGAGCTGCTCCTGCGTGTACACCCTCTCCACGAGGCCGGTCTCCATCAGCGCCTTCACGGCCGTCGCCTCGACGTCACGGCGAGCCAGCCGCCGGCGCGCGATCGCATCGAGGTCGAGATAGAAGTCGGGCGCGGAGAACCGCGCGATGAGGCCGCTCCGCGGACCGAAGCGCGACTCCAGCGCGCGCGCGACCGGGTCCAGGATCTCCGCCGGCCGGACGCGGCGCGCGGCGACGCCCCGGGCCTGGAGGTTCTCGACCAGGGGCATCGAGCCGTGGTCGGAGCTCAACCCGACGACGACGCGATCGAGGCCCACGCGCCGGTCGACCTCGTCGAGCAGGCGTCCGAGCGTCAGGTCCAGGCGCAGGTACTCGTCCATCTCTTCCTGGCTGTCCATGCCGTAGGCATGCCCGATGACGTCGCTGGACGAGAAGCCGACGGCGAAGACGTCGGGATCGTCGTCCGCGCCGAGCTGGTGCGCCGTCATCGCGGCCAGGGCGGCGTCGAGCAGCAGCTCGTCGCCGAACGGGGTGCGTCGCAGCTCGTCGTAGAACTTCGGCGAGGGCGGCGCCTCGTGCAGGCGGTGCGGAAACACGGTATCCACGTTGTCCAGTTCGCCCTTCACGTTGTCGGGCCCTGCGTACTCGAGGTAGACCGCCTCCTCGGGCAGGAGGCGCGACCACACGCGCCACTGGGGGGAATCGGCGAGTCGGCGCGCGTTCCATTGCGTCAGCCAGGCGGGCGGATCCTTCGCGTAGTAGGTGCTGGTCGCGAAGCCGCCGCTGCCCGTGTCGTACCAGTACGCGGCGTCGGCGCGCGGCCCGGACATGAGGATGGCCGAACGGTCCTTCAGCGAGATGCCGACCACCCGCGATCCCGGAGTCCGCTTCTTCAGCATGTCTCCGACGGTGAAGCCGATGAAGTTCACGGGCGAAGCGCCGTATCCGGCGCCGGAGCCGCCGATGTTGCGGACGGCGGGATCCTCCACCACGTTGACTTCGCGCTTGAGCACGGCGTCGAACCACTGGTTGGCGACGATGCCGGAATGCCAGCCGCTGCGGCCGGAGAGCAGCACGGAGTGGCCCGGGCCCGTCTCCGTGTTGCCGTGGCGGTAGAACGCGTTCGGGAAGATGGCGCCGCGCTCCCGCAGCGTCTTGAGGCCGCCGCGGTAGAGGGGGGCGAAGCGCGTGAGGTAGTCGTACCGCATCTGGTCGACGGAGATGAACAGCAGCAGGCGCGGCGCGCCGGCCGCGCTGGCCTGGGGCGCCGGCCAGACGCGCAGGGCCAGGACGGCGGCCAGGGCGGCGAGGAGGGGCACGAAGGCCCGGCACGCGTTCACAGGAACCAGCGCTCCTTCCTGACTGCTTCCTCGTACGCGCGACGCGCCGCCTTCACCTTGTCCATCTCGGAGACCTCCGCCGGGGGCACGTCCCACCACGACTCGTAGCCGGGCACGCCCGCGGCGGGATCGGTCTCGATGGTCAGCACGGTCGCGCGCGTCTGCGCCCGCGCCTCCGCGAGGCCATGGCGGAGGTCCGCGATGGTCGAGCAGGCGACGACGTGGGCGCCGAGGCTGCGCGCATTGGCCGCGAAGTCGACGCGGACCCGCTCGCCGGAGAGCTGTCCGTCCGCGCCGCGAGAGCGGTACTTGGTGCCGAAGGCGTCCGACCCCACCGACGTCGAGAGGTTGCCGATCGACCCGAACCCGCCGTTGTCGATGAGGACCACGGTGATCTTGATCCCCTCCTGGAGCGCGGTGACGAGGTCGGACGACATCATCAGCCACGACCCGTCGCCCACCATGACGTAGACGTCGCGCTCCGGCGCGGCCATCTTCACGCCCACCCCGCCCGCCACCTCGTAGCCCATGCACGAGTAGCCGTACTCGAGGTGGTAGCCCTTGGGATCGCGCGTCCGCCAGAGCTTGTGCAGGTCGCCGGGCAGGCTGCCCGCGGCGCACACCACGACGTCCTGCGGGCGCGCGAAGGTGTTGACGGCGCCGATGACCTCGCCCTGGCTCGGCAACGGAGAGTGGCCGCGGTCGTAATGCTTCTGGACCTCCGCGTCCCAGTCGCGGTTGAACCGCGCGGCCCGCTCGCGGTACGCCGGTGCCACCTGCCAGCCGTCCAGGGCGCCCCGCAACGCGTCCAGCGCCACCCGCGCGTCCGCGACCACCGGAAGGGCCGCGTGCTTGAACGCGTCGAACTCCGAGACGTTGACGTTCACGAAGCGCACGCCCGGGTCCTGGAACGCCGTCTTGGAGGCGGTGGTGAAGTCCGAGTAGCGCGTGCCGATGCCGATCACGAGATCGGCCTCGCGGGCCATGATGTTCGCGCCCGGGGTGCCGGTGGCGCCGATCGCGCCCAGGGCCAGCGGGTCGTCGTAGTCGAGCGCGCCCTTGCCGGCCATGGTCTCCCCCACCGGGATGCCGGTGGCCGCCGCGAACGCGCGCAGCGCCGCCGTGGCGTCGGAGTAGAGCACTCCGCCGCCGGCGACGAGGAGCGGCCGCTTCGCCGATCGGATCTGCGCCACCGCCGCGCGCAGCGTTTCCGGCTCCGGCACCGCCCGGCGCACGTGCCAGACGCGCCTGCCGAAGAGCTCGGCCGGAAAGTCGAAGGCCTCCGCCTGGACGTCCTGCGGGATGGCCAGCGTCACCGCGCCCGTGTCCGCGGGGCTGGTCAGGACGCGCAGGGCCTCGAGGAGGGACGTGACGAGCTGCGCCGGCCGGTAGATGCGGTCCCAGTAGCGGGAGATCGGGCGGAACGCGTCGTTGACCGAGATGTCCTGCGATTGCGGCGATTCGAGCTGCTGCAGGACGGGCGCCACCCGCCGCGTCGAGAAGATGTCGCCGGGCAGGAGGAGCACGGGCAGGCGGTTGATGGTCGCCCCCGCGGCCGCGGTCAGCATGTTGGTGGCGCCGGGCCCGATCGACGTCGTGCAGGCAAGCGTGGCCAGCCGGTTCGCCATCTTCGCGTAGGCGGCGGCGAGGTGGACCATGGCCTGCTCGTTGCGCGCGAGGTAGAAGCGCATCCTCTCGCCCGCCTGCTGCAGACCTTGCCCGAGGCCGGCGACGTTGCCGTGGCCGAAGATCCCGAACACGCCGGGGACGAAGCGCCGCTCCACGCCGTCGCGCTCGCTGTATTGATTCGCGAGGAAGGAGACGACGGCCTGCCCCACGGTCAGCCGCTGCGTCTTCATCGGACTCTCCCTTTCGCGCTGGTGACGGGCACCCGCGGATCCGGCGCCAGCGCGCCCCAGGTCTCCCGGATCCAGTGATGCTGGGGATCGTCGCAGAACGCCATCGAGCGCTCCGCGCCGGGGCCGGCCAGCACGTTCAGGTAGTAGAGGTCGTGGTTGGGGCTGGCCACGCTCGGCCCGTGATAGCCGCGGGGCACCAGGAATACGTCTCCGTCGCGGATGGTGACGGTGACGTCGAAGGCCCCGTCCGCGGCGTAGGTGCGATGCACCGCGAAGCCACAAGGGCCGTGGATGCGGAAGTAGTAGATCTCCTCCAGGATGGCTTCGCCCGCCCGCGCCTCGTCATGCTTGTGCGGCGGGAAGGACGACCAGTTCCCCGCCGGCGTGATGAGCTCGCACGCGCTCAGGCGGTCGGTGGCGAAGGTTCCCGGCGTGCAGAAGTTCGTGACCTGGCGCGTCGCGTCGCCTGCGCCCCGGATCTCCACGGGCACTCGCTCGGCCGGTCCGTAGGCGGGCTCCAGCCGCCGCCGCGCCTGCGCCATGGGGAGCGCGAACTCGCCTCCGCCGTCGCTCTCGATCTCGAACCGCGTGCCCCGCGGGAGATAGGCGAAGTCGGTGACGCGGTCGAACACGGAAGCGCGTCCTTCCAAGCGGAACCGGTGGCCCTCGGCCCGCACCGAGCACGAGCCGGACAGCGGCAGGACCACCATCTCGTTCGCGCCGGTGTCGATCGCGCGCGAAGCGCCGGCGGCGAGCCTCAGTACCCGCAGTCCGGAGAACGTCCAGCCCGCGACAGCGGGCGTGACGTGAACGGGGTCTGCCCCATTGGCGACGCTGCCCGCCGGGAGGTGCAGGCGCGGCTCAGCCCCGGGCAAGCATGGCCTCCACTTCGCGCGGGTAGGGCATGGCGTCCGAGCAGCTCACGCGGCTGACCACGATCGCGGCGGCCGCGTTGCCGTAGCGGAGGCAGTCCTCCAGCGGCCGGCCGTCCAGAAGCGCGGACAGGAAGCCGGACGCGAAGCCGTCGCCGGCGCCGATGGTGCTGCCGACCGGCACCACGATCGGCGGCGACGACGCGGAGGCCTCGCGCGAGAACGCCTCTACCCCGGCCGCTCCCAGCTTGCGCACGAGGAGTCCGGCCCTGCCATCGAGGACCGCCTTCACCTGCGCACGCGGATCGCGCTCTCCGGTGAGCAGCGCGACCTCGTCCTCGTTGCCGATCACGACGTCCAGCCAGGGCAGCACGGCGCGCGCGGCGCGGCCCGCCTCTTCGGCGGACGCCCACGAGCTGGGCCGGTAGTCCACGTCGAGCACCGTCCGCACGCCCGCGGCGCGCGCCGCTTCCATCGCGCGCGTGGCGCTCTCGCGCGAGGGCGATGCGCACAGGCTGGTGCCGTTGGTCACGAACATCCGCGCGCTGCGCACGAGGGCCAGCTCGGCCTCGCCCACCTGGACCTGGCTGTCCGCGGGCTTGTAACGATAGAAGACCTGCGGGAACCGGTCGGGAGGCGAGACCTCGGTCAGGCACAGCGACGTGCCGTAACCGGCGACGCGCGTGACGCGCCGGGCGTCCACGCGCTCCTTGTCCAGGAATCCGATCAGGTAGTCGGCGAGCGCGTCGTCCCCGACGCTCGAGAGGATGGCCACGCGGCGGCCCAGGCGGGAGAGCCCGACCGCGATGTTGGCGCTCGAGCCGCCGAGGTGCCGCGAGAAGTGCTCGACCTCCGCCAGGGAGCGGCCCGGCTCGACGGCATAGAGGTCGTAACCCACGCGTCCGAGCACGCAGACGTCGAGAGCGTCGCCCACGAGTGCCTCAGCCGCGGCCGGCGGCGGACTTTCGACGCGGGCGCGCCGGCTCGGCCAGGTGCTGGAGGGCATCGGGCAGGGACGCCCCGCGATGCACGAGCGAAGTCAGCGCCCGCGAGAGCGGCAACGGATCCGCGTCGCCGGGATAGAGGAGGTTGCGACCGATGATGGCGCCGCGGATGCGCGCGCCGGCGGCCAGCGCGGTCGCGAAGTCGCGCAGCGTCTCCTCGGCCGTGCCGCGCGCGGGCCCCCCGAGCAGAAGCAGGGGCAGCGTGGTCGCGCGGCACACCCGCGCGAGGTCCTCCACGATGGGCACCTTCAGCCACAGGTGGACGGAGGATTCGCCGAGGCCGGCCGCGATGCCGCACTGGCGCACGAGCGTGGCCGCGTCCTTGGCCGGCACGTAGCCCTTGGTCTCGCGGGCGACGCCGAGCGGCTCCAGGAAACCGGGCAGGCCGTGCTTCCTGAGGTCGTTGAGGGCCTGGGCGCAGGCCTGGATGGTGCGGCCGGATGCCGGGTCCTGCGGGTCGAGGCGGTACATCATCTTGCCGCCGTCGAACCCGAGCTCCGCGATGCGCGCCGCGCTCATC
>QHVP01000232.1:0-390 GCA_003222295.1 Acidobacteriota bacterium
CCGGCTCTACATGCGCCTCGCCGCGGGCGAGCGCCTGCTCCTCCATCCCATCTCCGCGGCAGTGGTGATCGTCGGCGTGTACGGGGTCGTCTACTTCCTGGCCGCGCTGCTGGCCGGGGTCCCCGAAGCGAAGCGGACGATCGGACGGCTCCTGTAGAATCGATCGACGTGCATTTTCCGGAGCGGAGCGTTTCCTCTTCGACGAGCCGGGTTCATCCCCGGCGAGTTCGCTTGACGAACGCTAGCGCGCAGCGAGGACGCATTTCATGACGCGCCGCCGCATCGCCTGGGGCTTCGCGGCGGCCTTGCTGCTGCGCGCTCCCGACGCCGCCCCCGCCGAGTGCGGGCCCACCGCGTACGTCTGCGCGCTCTTCCACGTCGGACGGCACG
>QHVP01000232.1:541-3514 GCA_003222295.1 Acidobacteriota bacterium
ACTCCGGCCGCTACGCGGAGGCGCGCGCTCTCTTCGAGCAGGCGCTCAAGGTGGTGCCCGCGGACGAGATCGCGCACCTCTATCTCGGGGAGCTCGACTATCGCGCGAAGCGACGGCCCGCCGCGCTCGCTCACTACGAGAAGACGGGGAGCCGGTTCGCCCAGAACCCGGTGTGGAGCGTGCACTACGGGCGCGCCCTGCTGGAGGCGGGCCGGGCGAAGGACGCCGTGGCCGTCCTCGACCGGATCTCCCCGCAGGACCCCGCGGGGCTGTTCGACGCGGGGGTGGCCCTCGGACAGGCCGGGGCGCACGCGGACGCGGCGCGGTTCTTCAGGGCCGCGCGCAAGGGCTACAAGGATGCCTACGCCGCCGGGTACAACGAGGCCCTCATGCTCGTCGAGGCCGGAGACAACGAGGGCGCCATCCGCGTCGCCCAGGAGCTGATCACCGAAGAAAAGGCCCCGGCCGAGCTGTACAACCTGGCCGCGCGCGCCCTCGTGGGCGCGGACCGCATCGACGAGGCCTACGACGCGCTGCGCCAGGCCACGCGGCTGGAGCCGAAGGCGCCCGAGAACTACGTCGACCTCGCCACCATCTGCGTCGAGCACGACAACTTCGACCTCGGGCTCGAGATCGTGGACATCGGCCTGCGCGAGCGGCCGGATTCCTGGGTCCTCTATCTCCAGCGCGGTGTGCTCCTGGCGATGAAGGGCCAAATGAGCGACGCGGAGAAGGAGTTCGAGAACGCCCGCCGCCTCGCCCCCGAGCAGCCGGTCCCCTACGCGGCGCTGGGCATGGTCTGGATCCAGGGCGGCCAGACGGACAAGGCGGTCGAGGTGCTGCGGGCCGAGATGCCCCGCCGCAAGGATCACGTGGTCCCGTACATCTTCGCGGTCGCCCTGCTGCGCTCGGGCGTGGAGGCGGCATCGCCCGCGGCCGCGGAAGCCGTCCGTGCCCTGCGCGCTTCGATCCGCGCCAACCCTTCCTTCGCGCCCGCGCACGCGGAGCTCGGGCGCCTTCTCCTGAAGCGGGACGAGGTGGACGCCGCCATCGTGGAGCTCGAGAAGGCTGCCGTGCTGGATCCGGCCAGCACGCCCGCGCTGTACGCGCTCTCCCAGGCCTACCGCAAGAAGGGCGACGCCGCGCGGGCGCAGGCCCTGCTGTCGCGGGTCAGCACCCTCAACGCCAAGGAGCGCGGCGACGACCCGGACGGCGAGCTCCGGCGCGCGGTGGTGCGGATCGTGAGGGAAGGCACGACGCCCCCGCGCAAGCCGGCCGCGGAGCATTAGTGCTCGCCCTTCTCCTCGGCCTCGCCCTCGCCCAGGCGCCCGTGCCGACCCACCGCGATCGCGGCATCGCCCTCTTGCAGAAGGGCGACGTAGCGGCGGCGCTGCCCGAGCTGCGGGCCGCGGTCGCGGCCGATCCCGCCGATGCGGTCGCCCAGGACTCCCTGGGCGTGGCGCTCGGCGAGTCGGGCCAGGTAGCTGCCGCCGAGGCCGCCTTCCGCGAAGCGGTCCGGCTCGATCCGCGGCGCGGCGAGGCCTACTTCCACCTCGGCGTGATCCTGGATCGCCTCGGGCGCGGCCAGGAGTCCGTCGCCGCCTACGAGGCCGCCTTGCGGTGCGATCCCGACTCCCTGGACGCCCGCTACGGCTTGAGCGTGGTCTCGGCGAAGCTGGGGGACCGGGACGGGACGATCCGGCTCCTGCGCGAGGTCACGGCGCGCGCGCCCCGCCGTCCCGATGCGCGCTACGACCTCGGCGTCCATCTCTGGAACCGCTACCGCGCGGGGCGGGCGCTGCGCCAGCCTGCCGATCTGGAGGACGCGGAGCGCGAGCTGCGGATGGCGGTCGAGCTGGATCCGACGTGGCCCAAGCCGCGCCTGGCCCTCGGACAGCTCCTGGCAGAGCGGCAGCGCCTGGACGAAGCCGTCGCGGAGCTGCGCCAAGCGGCGGCCCTGTCCGGCCACGACCCGGCCTACGCCTACGACCTCGGCCTGGGCCTGCGACTGCAGGGCGACGTCGACGGTGCGGAGGCGCAGCTCCGGGCCGCCATCGCCGGCGATCCCAGGCACGCCGAAGCGCGGCGCGCCCTGGGTCTCATCCTGCGCGAAAAGGGCGACCTGGCGGGAGCGGCGGCGGAGCTGCGTGCGTCCGTGGCCGAGCGGCCGCGCGATGCCCAGGCCCACAACGTGCTCGGGAGCGTGCTCTTCAAGCTCGACGACACCAGTGGGGCCATCGTGGAGTTCCGGCTGGCCATGGGGCTCGAACCGCGCCTCACCGAGGCGTACGTGAACCTGGCCCAGGCGCTGGCGAAGGCGGGACGCGGCGAGGAGGCGCGCGCGGCGCTGGCCGACGCCCAGGAGCTCAAGCGACAGGAGGCGGCGCGGTCACGGGCGATGCTCCTGGTCGAGATGGCGTCCAAGCAGCTCGCGCGGCCGTCGCCAGCCTGCGCGAGGCCGTCTCCACCGCCCCGGACTTCGCGGAGGCGCAGTACCAGCTCGGGCTGGCCCTGCGGAAGGCGCCCCCCGCTTCCACGGAGGCGGGGCCCGGGGAGGACGCGCTGCTGGCCGCGGTGAAACTGGATCCGGGCCACGCAGCCGCCCGCTACGAGTGGGCGCGGCTCCTGGCCGCGCGTGGCGACGTGGTGGGAGCGGTGGACCAGCTCCATCGCGCGGTCGAGCTCCAGCCGAGCCTGGTCGCCGCGCATCGCGAGCTGGCGCGCATCGCCGCTGCTTCGCGTGATTGGGCCACGGCGGTGGCCGAGCGGCAGGCGGCGTTGGCCTGGGAGCCGGGCGATGCGCGGACGCGCTACGACCTCGCGGTGGCGCTCGAGGCGTCGGGCGACGTCGCGGGGGCAGCGCGCGAGCTGGCCCGCGCGCGGAGGCTGGACGCGACCCTGCCCGCCGCGGTGCGCTGACCGTTCATCGCTTCGCGGCCACGATCCTTATCCGGTGGTCGGTGAACTCGTGGT
>QHVP01000229.1:0-7561 GCA_003222295.1 Acidobacteriota bacterium
AGGCCGTCCTCCAGCACGGTGAAATCGTCCTGCGTCAGTCCGCGAACGGGTGTTCCCTTCGCGTCGAGGACCGCAACGTCCACGACCACGAGCGCTCTCTCGGAGCGGAAGGCGGGCGGCTCGTTCGCCGCTGCCGGAAGCGAGGCCAGGAGGAGCCAGGGCCACATGATCTCAGCCGACAGTAGCACCTTCATCCGCCCTCTTGCTCAATGGACTCACGGGGTATAGCTTGAAAGCTGAAGACCTTGGCGCCGGCGCCGCTCGCCCGCGTCGGGGGGAAACGGAGCGACCGCGATGGCAGCCGGCGAATCTCCCCGACCGGTGAACCGCAAGGCAGACGACGGCGGCTCCGCGAACGGGGTCCCGGTCGTGTCCCCTCCCGGTCCCCCCATGCCGCTCGCCCGTCCGCCCGCCCCGGGGCCGGCCGTGCCTCCGCCCGAGGACCGGCCGGCCAAGGGTCCGGTGAAGCTCACCAAGAAGCAGAAGAAGCAGCTCAAGGACAACCACCGCCAGCTCGACTCCTGGGAGCGCTACCGGGCCCTCACCGACGTCCTCGACGAGGCCCTGGACCTCGTGGACCTGGCCGACCACAAGGCGCGCTTCGCGCTCATCATCATGACCGCCATCAACGCGGTGATCTTCCTCCTCGGCGCGCGCACCGACGCCATCAAGGAGCTGCCCGAGGGCGTACGGCCCTGGATCCTGTTTCTGTTCGTCCTGTATGTGATGACCGCACTCTACTTCTACTTCCAGGCCATCGAGTCGCTGCGACCGCGCAAGTCCCAGCCCCAGGTGCGCTACGAGGGCGCGGACGGCCTGGGGGACCATCCGATGGGGATCCGGTTCTACGAAGACATCCTGAGCCGCGACGTCGAGGCCTACCGGCGCGCGTGGCGGGAGATCCAGATCGGCCAGCTCAACGCCGAGCTGGCCGTCCAGGCCCATGCCCTGGCCGAGATCAACCGGGCCAAGTACACCGCGCTGCGCCGGCTCTACAAGGGCCTGCACATCATGATCTTCATGGGAGCGGGCCTGCTCCTCTTCGGAGCGATCGCCTACTTCTTCGCCGGCGGCGCGCAGGCCGGCTTCGGCAAGCACGTAAAGTTCAAGGGCAAGAGCGCCCAGATGAGCGGGGAGGCTTCCAGTCCCGCCCGGGACTGGAAGGAGCACCCGGCGCTCGTCGAGCGCACGACGTCGGCCGAGGTGGTCGGGCTGGGGGACGTGCACGGAGGCTACGACCGGCTGGTCAGCCTGCTCAGCACCGCCGGCCTCATCAAGAGCGACGGCCAGTCCCCGGGCGGCTACGCGTGGGCCGGGGGCAAGCGGGTGCTCGTGAGCGTGGGAGACCTCATCAACAAGGGCGACAAGTCGATCGAGGTGATCGACCTCATGCGCGCCCTGCAGGAGCAGGCTCCCCACTCCGGGGGTGAGGTGATCGTGACCTGCGGCAACCACGAGGTGGAGTTCCTGGGCAAGCCGGAGCGGCGCAAGGCGGAGGAGTTCGCCTCCGAGCTGCAGGCCAAGGGGATCGACCCCGAGGCGGTCGCGGCCGGCCAGAACGAGTACGGCGTCTGGATGCGGAACCTTCCCGTGGCCGCCCGCGTCAACGGCTGGTTCTTCGCCCACGCCGGCGACACCGGCCAGCAGACCCGCGACCAGCTGGCCGGCAAGTTCCGGGACGTCGTCGACAAGGACGATTGGAAGGCGCCGTTCCTCGTCGCCGACGACTCCATCCTGGAGTCCGAGAAGTGGTGGCGGGACACCGGCGCCGTGGATCGCGACCTGGCCGCCCTCGGCGTCAAGCACATCGTCTTCGGCCACGACCCGGGGGCCTTCAAGCGCGGCAAGATCGACCTGCGCTACGGCGGCAAGGTCTTCCGGATCGACGTCGGCATGTCGCCGGGGGTGAACTACAGCAAGGGCGCGCTGCTGCTCATCGACCGTCAAGGAAGCCAGGACGTGGCCACCGCCCTGGACGCGGACGGCAAGAAGACCGAGCTCTGGCGGGGGGAAGCCTAGGCCTACGGCGCCTGGGCCTGGACGTCGGGCGCGCGGCCGGCGATGACTCCCCGCAACCCGTTGATCGAGCTCTCGAACTCGTCGTTGCTGAACGGCTTCTTCGGATCGGTGAGGGCCGCGTTGCGGATGAGGTTGTAGTCGGCGTCGAGCTGCGGCCCCAGCCAGGACGTGTTCACGAACGACGCGACCGCCTTCTTTATCGCGTCGACGTAGAACTGCTTCAAGGTCGGGTCCGCGAGCAGCCGCCGGATGAGCACGTTCGTGTCGGTGCGCTGGAAGAGCGGCCAGTCGGCGCTCACGAACGTGGTGTTCTGGTCCCACGGGATGAAGGTGAACTTCGTGCCGCCGGCGAGCTGGTAGACGAAGAAGTTGTTCATCCCCGCGTAACCCACGAAGCCGTCGTTCTCCACGATCGCGTTCTCCACCGCGACGTAGGTGAGGATCTGGCGGGGATCGACGTAGGCGGAGATGTCGCCGACGAAGCTGGAGTCGGCCGCGTTGTTGGCCTTCTGGACGAAGTCGACCAGGGCGGCCGTCGTCGGGTTGTCCTTGTTCGTCTCCGGCTTGAGGGGGATCGGCACGTAGGCGTTGGGATCGGTGCCCTTGGAGGAGAAGTCCCAGGCGTCCTGGTACTCGTACTTGAAGAGCTGCCCGTTGCTCTGGCCGAACCGGGCCTGGAGAAACGGCTCCTCCACGCTCTCGACCAGGTTGAACACGCCCCAGTACTCGTCGTTGACGAAGACCTGGGCATAGGAGACCGCGGGCGCGGCGACGCCCATGGCTTCGAAGACCGCCATCGAGAGGCGCTCGCGGACCATGGTCGCGTCCTGGATGAGGTTCTTGACCTGGACGCTCTTCAGGCCGTGGAAGGTCTGGGCGGCCACGTACTTGTTGAAGTCGACCTTCACCCCGGGCTTGGTGTCGCTGCGCGAGCCCTTGCCCCGGGAGCGGACGCCCACCTGCTGGACGACCGTGCCGTCCAGGGAGATGTTGGCCGCGTAGTAGTCGTTGCTCCGGAAGTTGTCGATGAGCGCCCGCCAGTCGGCCGGGTCCATGACGATGCGGACCTGGTGGAGGACGCCGGGATTGAAGATGGCGTCCGCGGCCGGCGCCGAGGCGGCGGTCAGGGCCAGGACGGCCAGGAGCAGCGCGAACCGGATCGATGCACGCATCGAGGTCACCTCACGAGTCCTCACGGCAGGCCCACCTGCAGCCGGCCGGCCAGCGTCACGTAGCTGCCGCGGCGGTTGGGCACGGGAGCGAGCACCGGGTCCAGGTACCTCTCCACGCTCACGTCGCCCATGAAGCGCGTCCACTTGGTCGGCCACCACGAGACCCCCCCGGTGAACGAGCGGTCCCCGGCCGGGCGGATGTTGCTGGAACGGGCGCCCGCCCCCTCGAAGCCCGTGTCCGGCCCGTCGTCGTCGAAGCGCAGCTGTTCGTAACGGACGGCCAGCTCGATGGCGCCCACCCCGCGGGGCATGGGATGCTCGGGCTCGATCGTCCTCCGCTTCTTGTCACCGGTCAGCAGCCACGTCCCCGACACGGTCCAGCCCCGGCCCGTGACGTCCGGGAGGTCGTCGCACGTGAAGCCGCCGCCGGCGACCTGGCACCGCGCGCTCTGGCCCAGACGCTGCTCGCGGGCCTGGATGTACTCGGCCTTCATCCCGACCGGCCCGCTCGTCCAGGTGGCCTCGGCCCCCAGCCGCAGGCGGTGCCCCTGGACGTAGTGCCGGACGGAGAAGCGGTACCCCGAAGGGCCCTTCCCTTCGAAGCCCCTGGCCTTGGGGGCCGTGTCGGAGTTGGCGACCTGGGGCAGGGCCTCGACGTCGGCGGTGGTGAACGAGCCGCCCACGTCGAGCCCCTCGACGGGGGTGAAGACGAGGCGCCCGGCGACGGTCGTCTTGGCGGATATGCTGACGTTGGTGACGGGGTCGTTCGACCGGCTGTCGCCGCGGAAAACGCCGGCCTGGTAGAGCACGCGCCGGTGGATCTCCCCCCATACCATTCCGCCCCAGTCGCGGTCGGTTCCCAGCCGGTTGGTGGCCATCGAGCGCTCGATGAAGTCCGTCTTGGCGGCCGAGGTCAGGAACTCCGCGCTGAAGGGCAGCTTGAACTTGCCGCCCCGGACGCGGAAGGCCGGGGAGAACTTCAGCTCCCCGTAGGCGTTCTTGAGGTGCTCCTTGTCGTCCGCGAGGTCGGTCTGGACGTCCAGGGAAAGGAGCTTCCACTGCAGCTCGGTGCCCAGCCGCGTCCGGCGGGTCTCGCGGGTGGGATTGAGCTGGTCGACCTGCTGGGCCTCGTCGAACTCGAAGTCGCGGTAGGAGCGGAAGTCTTCCTGGACATAGCCGGTGAGGGCGGCCTTGAAGTCCGATCCGGGGACGGAGAAACCCAGTCCGGGCCCCCACTTCACGCTCTCCTGGGCCCCGGCCGGGACAGCGGCCGCCGCGGCGAGGGCCAGGCAGGAGAGGGCAATCTCTTTCACCGCGGAACGCTCCCTTCAGCCTGAGGCAGCTTCGATCCAACACCGGCATTGGACCCGCTCCACGTCGTTGGAGTTGAAAGGGTAGGCGGGCCCCCGCTGGCAGTCAAGACGGCCACCGCCCTCACTCCTCGTCCGAAGGCCGGCGCCTCCGCTTGCGCTCCGCCCGCATCTTCTTGTCGCGGAGCCGCTGCTCCCGAGCGGCCGCCGAGGGCGCGGTCGGCCGGCGGGGCCGGGGCGCCGCGAGGGCCCGGGCGACGAGGCGGCGGACCTTCTCTCGGGCGTCCTCCAGGTTGCGGCGCTGTTCCCGAGTGCGCTGGCTGGTGACGACGAGCCGCCCCTCCGCGTCCAGCCGCGGCAGCGCCAGGGCATGCAGCCGCTGCCGGGCTTCGGGCGGAAGGCCCTCGATCCCGGCCAGGTCCACGCGCAACTCCACCTTCGACGCCACCTTGTTGACGTTCTGGCCGCCCGGCCCCGAGGACCGGGTGGCCCGGAAAGAGAGCGCGGCGGCCGGGACGGACACGCCCTCCCCGATCGATATGGCGTCCGCCATCGGCCCACGTTCGGTCACGGATCCGCCGCCGTCAAGGCCCTCCGATCGACTGTCGGTGACGAAGCTCACAGAATCCGTCTCGCGTGCGCGCGCACACTGGGCACTTGCTTGCTCCGGGCTGGCGACCCGGGAAAGGCGGTGGGCGGTGACGGGGACATCTTCTTCATCCGGACCGGCGGCCGAGGCGGACGCCGACCTGAAGCGACTGCAGGACGAGCTGCTGCACGCGGCGCTGCACGACGGCCTCACCGGCCTCGCCAACCGGCGCTTGTTCCTCGACCGCCTGCAGGGCGCGCTGCTCCAGCGTGGACAAGGCGCGGGACGGCCGTTCGCGGTGCTCTTCCTCGACGTCGACCGGTTCAAGTCGATCAACGAGACCCTGGGCTTCGCGGCCGGCGACCACCTCCTCGTGGAAGTGGCGCGGCGGCTGGAAGCGTGCCTGCGCTCCCACGACACGGTGGCCCGTTTCGGCGGCGACGAGTTCACGGTGCTGCTCGAGGACCTGGAAGACGAGCACGAGGCGGTGCGGGTCGCGGACCGGATCCTGGCTCGCCTGCAGGAGAGGGTGGAGATCGACGGACACCGCGTGGTCTCCCAGGCCTGCATCGGCGTCGCCCTCAGCAAGCCATCCCACTCCCGCCCCGAGGACGTGGTGCGGGACGCGGACCGGGCGCTCCAGAAGGCCAAGGCGCTCGGCAAGCCCGGCTTCCAGGTCTTCGACTCGGCGATGGAAGGCCGGGCGATGTCCCTGGCCCAGCTCGAGGCCGCCCTCCGCCACGCCCTCGACCGCGAGGAGTTCCGGACCCACTACCAGCCGATCGTGTCGGTCAAGGGCGGGAAGGTGGCCGGCTTCGAGGTGCTGCTGTGGCGCCGCTCGCCGAGCGTGCCCGATCGTCGCGAGCCGGGCCGGAACGGCAAGGTCCAGTAGCGCCTCACCAGCGCCTCGTCTCCCCTACCGCCATCACCCACGTCCGGTCGTCATCCAGGCCCAGCCGGCCCGCCTCGGCGCGGAAACGGCGGGGAGGCTCGTCGAGCGGCTCGTCGGCGAGGTCGAACGTGCCCCAGTGCATCGCGGCCACGCGGGCCGCGCCCGCCGCCAACGCGCCCTGCAGCGCCTCCTCGGGGGTGACGTGCACCGGGCCCATCATGCGCCGGGGCAGATAGGCGCCGATCGGCATCGCGGCGAGGTCGATCGGTGCCAGCCGCCGCCCGATCTCCGCGAAGCCCTCGAAGCGGCCGGTATCGCCCGCGTGGTAGAACCGCCGCGTCGGCCCCGTCACGACGAAGCCGGCCCACAAGCGCCGGTTGCGGTCGAAGGGCGTGCGGCCCGAGAAGTGCTGGGCGGGCACGCAGTGGACGCCGACCGGCCCGACCTGCACCTGCTCCCACCAATCCAGCTCCGTCGCCTCGGCCCCCGCGCGACGCACCAGCTCGCCGAGCCCCCTCGGCACGATGAAGCGCACGCCGCGCCGGGCCAGCGCGCGAACCGAGGGCAGGTCCAGGTGGTCGTAGTGGTCGTGGGAGACGAGGGCGAAGTCCACGGCGGGCAGGGAGCCGAGCCCCAGACCCGGCGGAGCGAGCCGCGCCGGGCCGGCGAACCGCAGCGGGCTGGCCCGGCGGGAGAACATCGGGTCGGTCAGGAAGGCGACGCCGTCCATGCGCACCAGGAACGTCGCGTGGCCGATCCAGGTGACGCCGGGCGTCTGGACGAGCGCCGCCGGATCGAAGTCCACGCGGGGAGCGGCGCCCCCACGCCTCTGGAGCGACACCCAGAGGCGTCGCGCGAAGAAGGGCAGGGCGACGCCGAAGCCGGCGCGCATCGCGGGATCGTCGCGGAGACCCGTGCGCCCCCGGCGCGGACGGACGCCCGGCCCCGGTTCGTTCATCTCCCGGGCGTGGCCGCGATCTTGAGCTCGACGGTCGTGCCCAGCTTGAGCGGCGTGGGCTCGGCGAAGGCGACCTTCACCGCCAGCACGCGCGTGTCCGTGGGGCGGCCGGGATCCTGCGGCTTGAGACGGCGCAGCGTCACCGACTCCGGGATCTCCTCGACGCGGCCTTTCCACGTCCGGCCCGGGAACCCGTCGGCGCGGATCTCGGCCCGGGCCCCGATGGCCAGGGCGGCCGCGTCGGCTTCGTCCGCTTCCGCCTCGATACGCAGCCGGCCGAGGTCGGCCAGGGTGACGACCTTGCGGCCGACCTCGAGCATCTCGCCCGGCTGGACGTGGCGCGCGGTGACCGTGCCCGCGATGGGGGCGACGATCCGCGTCTCGCGGAGCTGCGCCTCGTCCCGGGCCACGGCGGCGCGCGCCGTGTCGACGCGGGCGCGCGCGGTCACCAGATCGCGGCGCGCCTGGTCGAGGTCGTTCGCGGAGACGACGCGCTCACGTGCGAGGTCCTCGCGACGGCGCAGGGTGAGCTCGGCCAGGCGCGCTTGGGCGTCGGCCTCGACGGCCTGGGCCTGGGCCTCGCGCAGGCTGGCCTGCAAGGCGTCGCTCTGCAGCTCGGCC
>QHVP01000229.1:7643-18859 GCA_003222295.1 Acidobacteriota bacterium
ACGAGGGCATGCACGCTTTCGGCCGGGGGGCGGACGGCCTCGCCCGAGCCCGGCGCCTTCGCGGCCGCCCCCCGCGCCTGGATCGTGCCCGCGGCCACGCCGGCGGCGACGACCACGGTGAGGACGAGCGTCGTCTTCTTCTTCATGAGGGCTCCTTCGCGCTACGCGGCCAGACGCCCGTCGCGGATTCCGACCACGCGGTCGGCCACCGCGCGGACCTTCGGATCGTGGGTGACGATGACGAGGCCCCGCGACTCCGATTTCGCGAGGTCCCGGAACAGCTCGAGGATTTGCCTGCCCGCCGCGGTGTCGAGGTTCGCGGTCGGCTCGTCGGCCAGGATCACGGGCGGGGAACCGGCCAGGGCGCGGGCGATGGCGACGCGCTGCTTCTGGCCGCCGGAGAGGTCGCGGGGCAGGAAGTGGAGGCGGTCTCCGAGGCCGACGCGCGCCAGGGCCGAGGCGGCCTCCTCGTGCGCGCGCCGTCCCTTCCGGCCCTTCACGTTGAGCGCGTACTCGACGTTCTCGAGCGCGGTGAGGGCGGGGAAGAGGTTGTACTGCTGGAACACGAACCCGATGGAGCGGCGGCGGACGTCGCGAAGCTGGGCCGGCCGCGCGGGGTCCACGCGCTCGCCCGCGACCGTGATGTCCCCGGAGGTCGGGGTGAGGATGCAGCCCATGATGGACAGCAGCGTGGTCTTGCCGGATCCGGACGGCCCTTCCAGCGCCACCACCTCGCCCGGGGCGACCGTGACCGAGACCCCGCGCAGGACCTCGACCCGCTGCGAGCCCTCCTCGAAGACCTTCACCACCGCGCTCGCCTCCAGGACCGGGTTCATGCGCGGAACACCAGCGCGGGGTCGATGCTGGCCACGCGGCGGAACGAGAGCATGGCCGCGCCCAGACACATGAGCACGGTCCCCACGAAGACGGTGAAGGCGAAGCGGGGCGAGACCAGGACATTGAGGTAGAGCCTGGCCATCAGCGGGCGCATGGCCAGGGAGATGAGCCCGCCCAGCACGAACCCCACCGCCGCCGAGATGAGCGCCTGCTCGCCGAGGATGCGGTAGATGTCCCAGTTCGACCCGCCGATGGCCTTGACCGTGCCGAACTCCTTCACGTGCTCGACGGCGGACGTGTACAGCGTCTGCGCCACGACCACGATGCCCACCAGGATCCCGAGGAAGACGGTGACGCCCATGTTCATGCCCAGCCCCGTCGACACCACCCAGTAGGCGCGCGACTTCCGCGCCCACTGGTCACGGGTGTGGACGTCGTTGAAGGGCAGGCGGCGCCGGATCTCCGCCGCCACCGCCGCCACGTCCGCGCCGGGCGCCGTCTTCACGAGCACGTAGGAGGTCCGGCCCTGCAGGATCTCGCTGCGCTCCTGCGCGCTGCCGTAGTCCATGAACACGATGGGTGCGGTCGTGAAGGAGGCGGCTTCCGTCGTGGTGCCGATGATCTTGAAGCGCCGATGCAGGATCTCGCGGTAATCCCCGATCGCGAACGGCCCGAACCGACGCTCGGCCGACCGGTCCATCAGGATGTTCCCGCCCCGCTTGAGGTCGGCCACGTCCGCGCCCTGGACGTTCCAGGGGAGGTTCCATCCCCGGAAGTCTTCGAGCGCGTACACGAGGCAGCCCTCCTCGGCCCCGCTGGGGAGCTGGATGTTCATGAACTGGACGATGAGGTTGTCCGCGCGCTCCACCCCGGGCACGCCGCGCACGCGCAGGGCCGCCGTCTCCGGGAAGGTGTGCGCGAAGTCCACGTTCGGGGTGTTCTTCGAAGTGACCCAGATGTCCGCGGTGGCGTGCTCGATCGTCACCGTGGCCTTGGCCAGCAGCCCCATGAAGAGGCCCACCTGCACGAGCACCAGCGTCACCGCGAAGGCGACGCCCGCAATCGTGATCGCGAAGCGGAGACGGTCGTGCAGGAGGTTCTTGCGGGCGAGGGAGACCATGGTCAGCGTCCGCGGCGGCGGGCGGCCGCCGGTTCGGCGAGGAAGCCGCGGATGGTGGCGTCGATCACCTGTTCGACGAGGTCCGGCGCGGCGGGGGCGTGCGGCCAATGCTGCGGCTGCAGGTTGATGATGAGCGCGATGGCGCCGTGCATGCTCGCCCACAGCACCTGGGCCATGGTGTCGACGTCGCCGGGGCGGAAGTAGCCTCCCTCGATGGCCGCCGTCACCGCGGCGCGGAGGAGACCGAAGGCCTGCTCGCCGGGGGAGACGTCGTCTTCCTTCAGGTATTCCAGCTTTCCCGGGGTCATGAACATGAAGCGGTATTGGTTCGGATAGGAGGTCCCGAAGCGCGCGTAGGCGAGGCCGAGCTGGCGGACGGCCTCCACCGGATCCGCCGGCGACGGCGTCTGCTGGAGGTGATGGAAGAGGCGGTCGAAATCCTCCTGGCAGAGCGCCTGGACGAGGTCGTCCTTGTCTTCGAAGTGGTTGTAGATCGTGGTGGCGGAGTACTCGATCGCGTCCGCGATCCTTCGCATGGTGACCCGGTCGTAGCCTTCGCTGGCGAAGAGGTCTCTGGCCGCGGTGAGGATCTTGCGGCGCACTTCCTCCCGCTCCCTTTCGCGTCTTTCGATCACACCCACCGCGCACCCTCCTGTATTAACAACGTTAAATATAGGAGGGATGTTCCAAAAAAAGCAATCGGTAAGATGTTGGCCTCAACTTCCATCTCAACAGTGGTTTAAAGCGACCGCATGATAGGGCATAAGGGGCGAGCTCCTGAACGGCGCGGCTCCGACCGACCTTGAACCCCGCGCGGGCCAGGGACTAGACTGGCCTTCCATGCAGCAGACGCAGGCGGATCCACTCGTCGACGCCCTCGTGAAGGATTTCGGGGGGAACTACGTGTTCGCCCTCGACATCCTGGAGCAGTACCGCACGAGCCCCCAGTCCGTGGACGCGAGCTGGCGACAGTACTTCGACCGGCTCCTCGGGGTCGCGCCAAAGGCCGAACCCCCTCCACCTCCGAACGGCCCGGCCTGGACGGCGGGGGGAACGGCCTCATCCGCGGCGCCACCGGCCGCCGCCGCCGCGAAGCCCGCAAGCGGAACGCTCGTCCGGCAGCCACCTACCCACGATGGTGGCCGCGGGCGGCAAGAGGCCACCTCTCTCGCGCGCGACAAGGGCAAGGCCCTGGCCGTGCCCGCGATCCTGCCCGGCGACATCGCCCAGCCGATCCGCGGCGGCGCGCTCCGCGTCGTCGAGAACATGGAAGCGAGCCTCACCGTCCCCACCGCGACGTCGATGCGCAGCATCCCCGTGCGCACCCTCGAGGAGAACCGGCGCATCCTCAACAAGCACCGGGACGCGACGGCGGCGAGCAAGATCAGCTTCACCCACCTCGTGGCCTGGGCCATCGTGCGCGCCCTGGACACATTCCCGCGCCTCAACGACGCCTACGCGGAGCTGGAGGGCCAGGCCCACCGCATCCAGCGCGATCAGGTCCGCCTCGGCATCGCGGTGGACGTCCAGAAGAAGGACGGCTCGCGCACCCTGCTCGTCCCCAACGTCAAGGACGCCGGGCGCATGGACTTCGCGCAGTTCGTGAAGGCCTTCGACGAGCTGGTCGCGCGCGCGCGCAAGGGCACGATCTCGCCCGACGACTTCATGGGCACCACCGTCTCCCTGACCAATCCCGGCACCGTCGGCACCAGCGCGAGCGCGCCGCGGCTCATGCCCGGACAGGGCCTCATCGTGGCCACGGGCGCCCTGGACTATCCGCCCGAGTACCGGTCGATGGCGCCGCGCACCCTCTCCCTCCTGGGCATCAGCAAGGTGATGACGGTGACGTCCACCTACGACCACCGCATCATCCAGGGCGCGGAGTCGGGCCTCTTCCTCGCGCGCATGGAGGAGCTGCTCCGCGGCGAGGACAGCTTCTACGAGCGGATCTTCGAGGACCTCAAGGTCCCGCATCGGCCCATCAAGTGGGAGATCGACGAGAACCCCGGCCTCTTCGGTCCCGCCGGGAGCAAGGAAGAGATCGAGAAGCAGGCCCGCGTCCTGCAGCTCATCAACGCCTACCGCGTGCGCGGGCACCTCGTGGCCGACCTCGACCCCCTGGACTCCACGCGGGCGCCGCACAAGGACCTCGACCCCGCGACCTACGGCCTCACCATCTGGGACCTCGACCGCGAGTTCATCACCAACGGGCTCGCCGGCACCGACCGCCTCACCCTGCGCGAGATCCTGGAGATCCTGCGCGACACCTACTGCGCGACCATCGGCGTCGAGTACATGTTCATCGCCGATCGGGAGCGCAAGGCCTGGCTGCAGGTGCGCATGGAGTCCTGCCGGAACCGCATGCCCCTGGATACGACGGCCCGCCGGCGCATCGTGGAGAAGCTCGTGGAGGCGGAGAGCTTCGAGCGCTTCCTGCACACCAAATACGTCGGGCACAAGCGCTTCTCGCTGGAGGGCTGCGAGTCCACCATCCCGCTCCTGGACCGCGTCCTCTCCGACGCCGCCCGCTCCGGGGTGCGCGAGGTCGTGATGGGCATGGCCCACCGCGGCCGCTTGAACGTGCTCGCGAACACGGTGGGCAAGCCGCTGGCCCAGATCTTCTCCGAGTTCGAGGGGGACGTGGACCCGCAGAACGTCCAGGGCTCGGGCGACGTGAAGTACCACCTGGGCGCGACGGGGGTGCACGACGCGGACACGGGGGAAACGATGGCCGTCACCCTGGCCCCGAACCCGAGCCACCTCGAATGGGTCGATCCCGTGGTGGAAGGCATGGTGCGCGCCAAGCAGGATGCCATCGCCGACGATCACCGGTCGCTCGTCCTGCCCGTCCTCCTCCACGGCGACGCCGCTTTCGCCGGACAGGGCATCGTGGCGGAGACCCTGAACCTGGCCGGGCTCGAGGGCTACGCGACGGGCGGCACCGTGCACGTCGTCATCAACAATCAGATCGGATTCACCACCTCGCCCACGGAGGCGCGCTCGTCCACGTACGCGACGGACGTGGCGAAGATGGTCCAGGCCCCGATCTTCCACGTCAACGGCGACGACCCGGAGGCGGTGTGGCACGTGGCCGCCCTGTCCTTCGAGTACCGGCAGCGCTACAAGCGCGACGTCGTGATCGACATGTTCGGCTACCGGCGCTGGGGCCACAACGAGACGGACGAGCCCAGCTACACGCAGCCGCTCATGTACGCCAAGATCAAGAACCACACCTCGGTCGCGCAGCTCTACGGCGAGCACCTCGTGCGCACGGGCGTCATCACGCGCGAGGAGCTCGACCGGCTCTGGACGGAGAAGAAGGCCCAGATGCAGCGCGAGGGGGAGAGCGGCTCGCTCGCCCAGATCGCGCGGCGGGCGCCGGTCACGCCCGCCCCCGTCGACGCCTCCGCGATGTGGGGGCGGCTGCGTACCACGCTCAAGGCGCTGAGCACCGGTCCCGACGGGTTCGAGATCCATCCCAAGCTGATGCCGTTCCTGCGCCGGCGCGCGGACCTGCTCGAGGGCAAGGGCGAGGTGGACTGGGCCAGCGCGGAGTCGCTGGCCTGGGGCACCCTTCTCCTCGAGGGCGTGCCCGTGCGGCTGAGCGGCCAGGACTCCGGCCGCGGCACGTTCTCGCAGCGCCACGCCGTCTTCTACGACGTGCGCACGGGCAAGGAGCACGCGCCGCTGCAGACGCTGGCCCCGGCCGGAGTGCGCTTCGAGGTGCACGACAGCCTGCTCTCGGAAGCGGCGGTCATGGGCTTCGAGTTCGGCTACGCGGTGGCCGAGCACCGCGCGCTCGTGATGTGGGAAGCGCAGTTCGGCGACTTCTTCAACGGCGCGCAGGTCATCGTGGATCAGTTCCTGGCCGGCTCGGAAGAGAAGTGGGGCCAGCCCCACGGCCTCGTCCTGCTCCTGCCCCACGGGCACGAAGGACAAGGCCCCGAACATTCGAGCGCGCGCATCGAGCGCTTCCTCACCCTCTGCGCCGAGGACAACATGCGCGTGTCGTATCCCTCGACGCCCGCGTCGTACTTCCACCTGCTGCGCCGGCGATCCGGTGGAGAAGCCCCTGATCGTCTTCACCCCGAAGAGCCTGCTCCGCCATCCGCGATGCGTTTCGGGGCTTCAGGAGCTGGCGGAGGGACGCTTCGAGCCCGTGCTCGACGATGCCGCGGCGGCGCCGGCGCGAGTACGCCGGATCGTGATGCTCTCGGGCAAGCTCTACTACGACCTGCTCAAGGCCAGGGAGGACCAGAAGAAGGACGACGTCGCCCTCGTCCGGCTCGAGCAGTTCTACCCGTTCCCGGCCGCGGAGCTCACGCGTGTGATTTCGCGGTACTCACCCAGTTCCTGGACGGCGCCCTGCGCGACGGGCGGCGCCTCGTCCGCTACGTCGGCCGCGAGGAGAGCGCGAGCCCCGCGTCCGGCTCGCACAAGGTGCACGTGGCGGAGCAGGAAGCCATCGTCGCGCAGGCGCTGGCGGCGCCGGTCGAGACTCCCCTGGCCGTGCGGCAGGCGGCGCCGGCGAGTTCATAAGTCAGGATGCGAGCGCGGCTGCTCTGGCCACGGGTGGGCTCGGGAGCAGGCCGTTGGCGCGCAGCGCGTTCTCGACTGCGCCCCTCACCTGATGCGCGGGACCGCACGCCCAGCGCGGCCCGGATGCACAGCTCGACCGCGCGACTGCCTTCGCCATCGACGAGGATCCTGACCATGTCGTGCTCCAACTCTCCCCCGGCCCGTCCGGCTGCGTGCCCGGCGTCCGTCTGTCGATGGGTACGGTCGTCGCGTTACTGCGGACTGTGAAGGGGATCACGGGCGGGAAGAAACGCCGACGTTCCCGCCACGTAGCCGCTGGCCCAGGCCCACTGGAAGTTGAACCCGCCGATGCGCCCGTCCACGTCGCAGATCTCGCCGCAGAGCGAGAGGCCAGAGCAGCGGCGCGATCGCAAGGTGTCGAGGTGCAGCTCGCGCAGCGGCACGCCGCCCGCCGTCACCTCCGCGAACGCGTAGCCGCGATCGCCGTCGATGGGCACCGTCATCTCGGCCGTCGCCACTGCCAGCGCGCGGCGCGCCGCGCGGGAGAGGCGGTGCCCGGGAGTCGCGGGATCGACGCCGGCCTGCGCGCAGAGCGCGCGCGAGAGACGATCGGGCAGGCGATCGCCCAGGTAGCCGCCCACGGTGGCCGCGCCCAACTCACGCCAGGCGGCATCGAGGCTCTCCGCGGTGTGCTCCGGCAGCCAGCGCACGATGAGCCGGGCGCCCGGATCGCCTGTCCGCGCGGCGATGAGGTGGCGGCTGACGTCGAGGGCGGCGGGGCCGGAGAGCCCGAAGTGCGTGCACAGGAGCGATCCCGTGAGGACGGCGCGCTTGCGGCCCGATGACGATCGCACCTCCAGCGCGACGGGCACGCTGAGGCCGCTGAGCGCGCGCACGAAGTGGCCGGGAGGAACCAGGAGGGGCACCAGCCCCGGAAAGATGTGCGGGGTCAGGGTATGGCCGAGGGCCTGGGCCAGGACGTAGCCCCCGCCGTCCGATCCCGTCTTGGGCAGGCTGCGGCCGCCGGTGGCGAGCACGACGCGCGCGGCGCGGACCGTCTCTCCCGCCGCGGAGGTGAGGACGAAGTCGTCCGCATCGCGGGCCACTCCCGCCACCCGGAAGGGATGGCGCAGCGTGGCTCCCGAGCGGCGAGTCGCGGAAACCAGCGCGTCCAGCACCGTGCGCGCGCGATCGGTCACGGGGAAGAGCTTGCCCGTCTCCTCGCGTCTCAGCTCCACGCCGAGCTCGCGGAAGAACGCAATGGTGCGCGCGACGTCGAAACGTCGCAGGACCTTCCGGATCGCGGCCGGCGTCGAGCCGTTGAAGGCCGCCTCGTCGACCTCGTGGTGGGTGACGTTGCACCGGCCGCCGCCGGAGACCAGGATCTTCGCGCCGAGCAGGCGCGCACTGTCCAGGACGAGGACGCGGCCTCCCGGTGGCGCCGTGCGCGCGGCCCAGATCGCGGCCATGAGGCCGGCGGCGCCGGCACCCACCACGGCCAGGTCCGCGTCGCGCCCTTCGCGGGCCGCTTCAGTACTCCGCGAAGGTGGCCAGGACGGGCACATGGTCGGACGCGAGCTTGCCCTTGCGCTCGTTGCGGTCGATGGACGTCCCGGTGCATCGCTCGGTCAGCGGCCGGGTGGCGAGGATGAGGTCGAGCCTCAGGCCGTCATTCTTGGGGAAGGAGAGCATCCGGTAGTCCCACCAGGTGTAGAACCCGCCCTCCTGATGATGCAGGCGGAAGGCGTCGGTCAGCCCCCAGGCCGTCACCTCGCGCAGCGCGGCGCGTACGTCCACATGGAAGAGCACGCTGCGCTCCCATTCCTTGGGCCGGTCCACGTCGCGGGCCTCGGGGGCGACGTTGAAATCGCCGCACAGGATCAGCGGCTCGGACGTGCGATGGTGGCGCTCCAGGTAGACGCGGAGGCGCTTGAACCATTCGAGCTTGTAGGCGTATTTGTCCGAGCCGACCACCTGTCCGTTGGGCACGTACACGGTGACGATCCGGACCGAGCCCACGCGGGCAGACAGGAGCCGCGCACTCGAATCGTCGGTGCCGTCGTCGAGACCCGGGCGAACGTCTTCCAGGGGGAGTCCGGCCCGGGTCAGGATGGCCACTCCGTTGTAGCCCTTCTGGCCCAGGACGGCGCCGTCGTATCCCGCCGCCCGCACGGCCTCGTGCGGGAACTGGGCCTCCGTGGCCTTCAACTCCTGGAGGCACAACACGTCCGGCCGGTTGGCCTCGAGCCAGCGCAGGAGGCGCTCGCGGCGCACGCGTATCGAGTTGACATTCCAGGATGCGAGCTTCAACGGCGATTCAGGTGCGGGGGATTCTACCCGGTTGGGGGTGCCATCCGGGGGCGTTATACTTCGAGGTTGCAACCCGTCTCAGGGAGGTTTTCGAGGTCCATGGCCACGAGCACGGAAGTCCCGCAGGGCCACAAGAAGAAGGAGACGATCGAGCAGGCCGTCGTCCGGTTCTGCGGCGACAGCGGCGACGGCATGCAGATCACGGGCAGCCAGTTCACCAATACGGCCGCCCTGTTCGGCAACGACCTCGCCACCTTTCCGGACTTCCCGGCGGAGATCCGCGCTCCCGCCGGCACCCTCCCGGGAGTCAGCGGGTTCCAGATCAACTTCTCCTCCCGTGACGTCTACACGCCGGGCGATGCCGTCGACGTCCTGGTGGCCATGAACCCGGCCGCCCTGGCCACCAACATCGCCGACCTGAAGACGAACGGGATCCTCATCGTCAACACGGACAACTTCAAGGAGACGGACCTCAAGAAGGCCCAGGCGAAGACCAACCCGCTCGAGGACCACTCGCTCGACGGCTACCGGCTCTTCAAGGTGGACCTCACCCGGCTGACCCGGCTCGCCCTGAGCGACCTCGGCCTCGACGCCAAGAGCATGGACCGGTGCAAGAACTTCTTCGCCCTGGGCATGTGCTACTGGCTCTACAACCGGTCGATGGACGGCACGTACAAGTGGCTCGACGACAAGTTCGGCAGCAAGCCGGTGCTGGCGGAGGCCAACAAGCTCGCCATGAAGGCGGGCTACACGTACTGCGACGTCACCGAGGCCTTCCAGACCAGCTACGAGATCCCGCCCGCCAAGCTGCCGGCCGGCGTGTACCGCAACATCAGCGGCAACACCGCGCTCGCCCTCGGCTTCGTGGCCGCTTCGCAGAAGGCGGGGATCCCGCTCTTCCTCGGCAGCTATCCGATCACTCCCGCGTCCGACATCCTGCACGAGCTCGCGATGTACAAGGAATTCGGCGTCGTCACGTTCCAGGCCGAGGACGAGATCGCGGCGGTGACGTCGTCGATCGGCGCCGCCTACGGAGGCGCGCTGGCCCTCACCACGACGTCCGGGCCGGGCATGGCGCTGAAGATGGAGGCCATCGGCCTGGCCATCGCGACCGAGCTGCCGCTCGTCATCTGCGACATCCAGCGCGGCGGCCCCTCGACGGGGCTGCCCACCAAGACCGAGCAGGCCGACCTGCTGCAGGCGCTCTACGGGCGCAACTCGGAGGCACCGGTGCCCGTGCTGGCCGCGTCCACGCCCGGCGACTGCTTCTGGGTGGCCATGGAAGCGAGCCGCATCGCGATCAAGTACATGGTCCCCGTCATCATCCTCTCCGACGGATACCTGGCCAACGGCGCGGAGCCGTGGAAGATCCCGACCGCGGCCGAGCTGCCGGACATTCCGGTGCACTACCGCACCGAGCCCGAGGGATTCCAGCCCTACCAGCGTGATCCGGCGACGCTGTCGCGTCCCTGGGCCGTCCCCGGGACGGCCGGCCTCGAGCACCGCATCGGCGGCCTCGAGAAGCAGGACGTGACGGGGAACGTCAACTACGAGCCGCTCAACCACGAGCGCATGGTCCGCCTGCGCGCGGCCAAGGTGGCGGGGATCGTCCAGGACGTGCCGGAGGTCGTGCCCGCCGGCGATGCCGAGGGGGATCTCCTCCTCATCGGCTGGGGCTCGACGTACGGGGCCATCACCGCCGCCCTGGGTCCCGCGAGAGCGAAGGGGCACCGCGTCGGCCACGTGCACCTGCGTCACCTCAACCCCCTGCCGCGCAACCTGGGCGAGGTGATGAAGCGCTACAGGAAGGTGGTCGTGCCCGTAATGAACCTGGGCCAGCTCCTGTGGGTGCTGCGCGCCAAGTACCTGGTGGACGCGGAAGGCTTCAACAAGATCCAGGGCAAGCCGTTCAAACAGTCGGAGATCGAAGCCAAGATCGAAGAGGTGCTGGGGCAATGACGACCGCGACTCTCCCTCCCGTCTACACCAAGAAGGATTTCCAGACCGACCAGGAGGTCCGCTGGTGCCCGGGCTGCGGCGACTACGCGATCCTCTCCGCGGTCCAGGCCGTCTTCCCCGAGCTCGGGATCCCGCGCGAGAAGTTCGTGGTCGTCTCCGGCATCGGCTGCTCGAGCCGGTTCCCGTACTACATGAACACCTTCGGATTCCACACCATCCACGGCCGCGCGCCCGCGGTGGCCACCGGTCTGAAGATCTCGCGGCCGGACCTCGACGTGTGGATCGCCACCGGCGACGGTGACGCCCTCTCCATCGGCGGCAACCACACGATCCACATGCTGCGCCGGAACATCGGCGTGAAGGTGCTCCTCTTCAACAACCGCATCTACGGGCTGACCAAGGGCCAGTACTCGCCCACCTCCGAGCTGGGCAAGAAGGCGAAGTCCACGCC
>QHVP01000237.1 GCA_003222295.1 Acidobacteriota bacterium
CCCGAGGTCCGGGCGGCGGCGAGAGCGGCACGGGCCATGGCCAGCCAAGGGCGATCGGCCAGGCCCTTCACGCGGACTTGGATGAGTCGCGCTCCCGCCCGCGCGAGCGTGTCGACCACGAAGGCGGCATCGCGGCCGCGGAGCCGTCCGGCGTCGACGATGGGATACGCGAAGGGGGCATCGGGCATCCGGGCCACGGGCGGGTCAGGAGGCCGCGATCGCGGCCTTCTTCTTCTGGGGCTGGAAGCGTTCCATGAAGTGGGTATCGAGGCGGCCGGCCAGGAAGTCCGGGTCGTCCATGATGCGGCGGTGGAGCGGCGCGTTGGTCTTGATGCCTTCCATCACCACCACGTCCAGCGCGCGCCTCATCCGCGCGACCGACTCCATGCGGTCACGGCCATAGGTCATCAGCTTCGCGACCAGGCTGTCGTAGTACGGCGAGACCTCGCAGCCGTCGTGCGCGTAGGTGTCGATGCGCACGCCCGGGCCGCCGGGCAGGTTCATGTGGCGGATGACGCCGGGCGAGGGCACGAAGGTCTCCGGATCCTCGGCGTTGATCCGGCACTCCAGGGCGTGTCCCGTCCAGACGATGTCCTTCTGGGCGAAGGAGAGGGGCTCCCCCGCCGACACCAGGATCTGCTCCTTCACGAGGTCGCGCCCGGTCACGAGCTCGGTCACGCCGTGCTCCACCTGGATGCGCGTGTTCATCTCCATGAAGTAGAAGTTGCCCGCGGGGTCGACCAGGAACTCGACCGTGCCCGCGTTGACGTACTGGACGGCCTTGGCCGCGTCCACCGCCGTCTGCCCCATTCGCCGCCGCATCTTCTCGGTCACGAAGGACGAAGGCGCCTCCTCGATGATCTTCTGGTGGCGACGCTGGACGGAGCACTCACGCTCGCCGAGGTGGACGACCTGTCCCTTGGTGTCCGCCATGACCTGGATCTCGATGTGGCGGGGCCGGTCCACGTAGCGCTCGAGGTAGACGTCGGGGACGCCGAAGGCGGCCTGCGCCTCCGACTGGGCGGCCCGGAAAGCGGGCTCGAGATCGGGAGCCGCGCGCACCACGCGCATGCCGCGTCCTCCGCCCCCCGCCGACGCCTTGAGGATCACCGGGAAGCCGATCTCCCTGGCGCATTTCGCCGCCGCGGCCTCGTCCTCGAGGACCCCGGGGGAGCCGGGGATCACGGGCACGCCCGCTTTCTGCATCGTCTTGCGCGCGCGGCTCTTGTCGCCCATGAGGCGGATGGCCTGGGGGCCGGGGCCGATGAAGCGGATGTTGCATGCCTCGCAGATCTCGGCCAGGTAGGCGGACTCGGAGAGGAACCCGTAGCCGGGATGGATGGCGTCCGCACCCGTGATCTCGGCCGCGCTGATGATGGCGGGGATGTTCAGGTAGGACTCGATGTTGCGCGGGGGTCCGATGCAGACGGCCTGATCGGCGAACCGGACGTGCAGGCCCTGGGCGTCGGCCTCGGAGTACACCGCGACTGTCTTGACTCCCAGCTCCTTGCAGGCCCAGATGACGCGGAGCGCGATCTCCCCCCGGTTCGCGATCAGGATCTTCTTGAACATTCCTGGAGCGGCCGTGCGCCCGCGGCCTCTAGCGGTCGGCCCGGATGCTGAAGAGGGCGTCCCCGTACTGCACGGGCTGCCCGCTCTCGCGGTGGACCTTCACCACCTCCCCCGCCACCTCGGCCTCGATCTCGTTCATCAGCTTCATGGCTTCGATGATGCAGAGGACCTGTCCGACGCGGATATGATCGCCGACGTCGACGAAAGGGGGAGCGCTTGGATCGGGCGTGCGGTAGAAGGTGCCGACGATCGGGCTCTTCACGAGCGTCACTCCGGGCTCGGCTTCGGCCGTCGGCGTGGCGGCCGCGCCCACGGCAGCCGGCGACGCTTGCGCCGCCGCGCTGACCGGGCCTCCCAGGGAGGGAAGCACGGAGGCGACGAGCGGCGCGAGGATGGGGGCGGATGCATGATTGGCGGAGGCAGCCGGGCCCTTGCGGATCCGCAGCTTCATGCCCTCCTCCTCCAGCTCGAAGTCCGTGATCTCCTTCTCTTCGAGGATCTGGAGGATCTCCTTGAGCTCCTTGAGGTCCAATGCCTCTCCTTAGCTGGGTCTGCCGAGCTCGATCGGATGTGGAAAACCCCATTATTCCGCCCACGCTCGCGGGGTGTCAAGGAAACGAGGAGCGTCTCCGGGATGGACTCCTAGGCGAACTCCCGTTCGAGGACCAGCCCCGCCGCGTGGAGGGCGAAGCGGGCCCGGCCCATCAGCGCACCGGGTGCGAGGGCGGCGAACAGGAAGTACTCCGGGGTGATCGCCACCA
>QHVP01000028.1 GCA_003222295.1 Acidobacteriota bacterium
CAGCAGCCAGCCCAGCCATTCGTGGCCGCGCTCGATGAGCGACCGGCGTGACCAGTCCCGGTAGTTGACGGCCTTGCTGCTGGCCAGGTCCGCCGCGAAGTCGCTCTCCAGGCGCGCGGCGGTCTCGACGTCGAACACGGCGAGGTTCACCTCGTCGTTGATGCCGAACGACCGGTGGTCGAAGTTCGTCGAGCCCACCACGCTCCACATCCCGTCCACGAGCAGGGCCTTCGTGTGGATCATCGCCGGCTTGTACTCGTAGATCTTCGCGCCCGCCCGCAGGAGCTTCCCGAAGAGGCGCCGGCTCGACCGCCGCGTCAGCAGATGGTCGGCATGCTTGCCGGGCACGATGACCTTGACCTCCACCCCGCGCTCCTTGACGGCGCGGATCAGCTCCGCGCGCGCATAGCGGTCGGGCAGGAAGTAGGGCGTGGTGATGTGGATGGACTTCTGGGCCGAGGCCAGCAGGGTCTGGAAGATCATGCGGTTGCGCGCCGACCTTCCCGTGGACGGCGAGCTCGCCACCACCATGACCGAGCTGTCGCCGCTCTCCTCGCACCAGCGGAAGTACTCCATGTCCGCCAGCACCTCGCCCGAGGTCTCGAGCCAGTTCTCGGCGAAGGTGGCCTGCAGGTCGCGCACGGCCGGCCCTTCCACGCGGAACATGGTGTCGCGCCAGCGCCGCTTCTTCTTGTCCTGGCCGTAGTCGTACATCCAGTGATCGCCGAATCCCGCTCCGCCGATGAACCCGACCTTGCCGTCCACCACGAGCAGCTCGCGGTGGGTGCGGTTGTTGATGCGAGGCAGGGTGTACCAGCGGATCGGGTGATAGAAGAACACGCGGCCGCCGGCGGCGATGAGGCCCTTGAAGTCGCGCGTCCAGGTGGTGAAGCTCCCGACGGCGTCGATCACCATGTTGACTTCCACGCCCGCCCTCGCCTTTTCGGTCAGGACCTCGAGGAAGCGCGCCGTCACCCTGCCCCGCTTGAAGATGTAGGCCTCGATGTTCACGCTGTGCGTGGCCTCGCGGATTGCCGCCAGCTCGGCTTCGTAGTAGACCTCGCCGTTGGCGAGGATGTCGATCTTGTTGTGGGGATGAAAGGACCCGGAGCCGAGGGCGGCGATCAGCCGGCGGAACTGGTTCGAGTCGAGGGGCAGCGGCGGCCGTTTCGAGAGGCGATACGGGAGGGACGGCTCGAAGAGGGCGAGGAACAGCATCAGGCCCATGAACGCGAGCGCGATCCAGGACAGGACGAGGTACGCGGTGGAATCCATGGTTCACCCGGAGAGGGGACACCTCCTCCGCTCGAGGGGAGCGTCTGCAACCCGTGTGCCATCGGTAACGGTCAAACGGGGGTTTCGGGGACAGCCGCCACGGCGGACGCGGCCACCACGCGATTGCGCCCGCTTTCCTTCGCCGCGTAGAGCGCACGGTCGGCGGCGGCCACCAGCGCCTCCGGATCGCGGCCGTCCACCGGCCACACGGCGACGCCGATGCTCACCGTCACTCCCAGCCGCGCCCCGTCGTACACGAGCCGGCCGTTCTCGATCTCGGCGCGCACCTTCTCGGCCAGGTGCTGGGCGCCGGTGTGCTCCGTGGAGGCCAGCAGCACCGCGAACTCCTCCCCCCCGAACCGGGCGGCCAGGTCGGACTTGCGGAGCTGATGGGTGAGGAGCTGCGCGGTGTGACGGAGGGCGGCGTCACCCGCGGGATGGCCGTAGGTGTCGTTGAGCTTCTTGAACCGGTCGATGTCGAGGAGCAGGAGCGCGAAGTGTCCGCCCTGCCTGTCCTCCCGCGCGACCGCCCGATCGAGGAGATCGTTGAACGCGCGCCGGTTGTAGAGGGACGTCAAGCCGTCGTGACTGGCGGCGTCCCGCGCGTGGTCGATCATCTGGCCCGCATGCAGGGCGCCCGCCGCCTGGTTGGCCACGATGGCCAGGACGCGCTGGGTGGCGGAGTCGAAGGTGCCGCGCTTCCCGGTCAGGATGAGCGCGCCGATCGTCTTCTGCTGCGTGCGCAGGGCCAGGGCGAGAAGCGATTCCGCGCGCGC
>QHVP01000233.1 GCA_003222295.1 Acidobacteriota bacterium
CGCCGTGCAGATCTTCCGTCCGCGGCCGAAAGTTCGTGGCGGGGTCGACAATCCAATCGTGGGTCACACGGTAGGTCGCGCCGGGGGCGCGGTTCGCGATGAAGATCGAGAAGTAACCTCTATCGCGCGGGATCGTGATCTCCAGGGGCTGGGGACCGGGATCGGTGAGCAGGTCGAAGGCCACCGGCGGGCGGGGGCTCGGGGAAGGCGTCGCGCCGGACGGAGGCGCCGGTGCCGATCCCGTTTGGGCCGGGGCCGGCGCCTGCGGAGAGCGGACCGCCGGCAAGCCGATGATGAAGAAGGCGGGAAGGAGCACCGACGGCAGGCCGATCATTGGTCTCATGGTTCTCGCTCCCTGGCGCTGCGTTGCCGGGCGCATTGAACCACAGCTTTTTCTGATTACTAATGAGACATTCGGCTCGGGTGAGGCCGGTCACTTCGCGACGTTGTGCTATCGTTTTCGCGAGGCGAATTGAGTCCTTCCCGCCCTCAAGAGCCGCCCACGCCCCGCGTCCAGGCGGTCAGTTTCACCGCGGACGCGCTGGTGGTCCGTCTGACCGACGGCCGCGCCATCAGTGTGCCGTTGGCGTCCCTTCCGCGGCTCCGTGGCGCGACCCCCGCGCAGCGCAACCACTGGCAGCTCACCGGCGGTGGCGTCGGAATCCACTGGACGGACCTCGACGAGGACATTTCGTTGGCCGGGCTGCTGGGCGCCGCCGACTGACGGACGCGCTCTCCCCTTCCGGCGCCGCCGGTTCTTGTCGGCCGGCGCGCCGCCAGCGCGTTACTTCAAGTGCTTGCCGACGAGCTTGGTCATCTCGAACATGTCGACCTTGGATTTCCCGCCGAACACCGTCTTCAGGGTCGCATCGGCGTTGATCATCCGCTTGTTGGTCGTGTCCTGCAGCTTGTTCTTCTTGATGTAGGCCCACAGCCGCTTCGTCACCTCGGTGCGCGGGATGGGTTGCGCGCCCACGACCTCCGCCAGCGCTCCGCTGGGCGTCACCGGTTTCATGAACGCGGCATTGGCTTTCCGAGCGCCCGTCTTCTTCACCGCCTTGGCCACCTGACCTCCTTTGCCGCCGGATCGAACGGCGACTCGACCCTCGGGCGCTAATAACATACTCGTTCCGGGGCGAATCGACGTACGGCGAGGACTCTTTCCTCGAATCAATCGCGGACAGGTGCTCGCTCACGGAATCGCGTGACGAGCCTGCGGTACGATGATTCCACCCTCCATGTCGCCGCCCACCGCCAAGCGCAGGACGTCCCGGCCGGTCACGCTCGCCATCGACATGGGCGGCTCGCACATCAAGGCGGCGCTGCTCGACGCCACCGGGCACCTGTTGAGCGAGAGGCTGCGCATGGACACGCCCGACCCGCTGACGCCGAAGAGGCTGCTCCAGACGCTGGTCGGCGTCGCGAAGTCCCTCGACGGGCACGACCGCGTCTCCATCGGGGTCAACGGCCTCGTGCACGGCGGGTGCATCTACGCGATCGCCGTGACCGCGGACCCCGCCTTTCGCGGCTTCGACCTCGCGGGCAAGCTCCGCCGCCGCGACCGGCGCCCGGTGCGCCTGCTCAACGACGCGCAGATGCATGGTCTCGGCTTCATCCGCGGGCGGGGGGTGGAGATGGTGATCACCCTCGGCACGGGCCTGGGGTCGGCGCTGTTCATCGACGGCAAGCTCGGCCCGCATGTCCAGTTCCTGTCCGGCGCGGGCAACGAGGACCTCAAGGGCGGCGACTACGGCGATCTGGCCCTGCGCGCGCTCGGGCGGAAGAGGTGGAGCCGGCGGGTCGGGCGGCTGATCGACCTCCTGCACCGGCTCACCAACTTCGACCATCTCTTCATCGGCGGCGGCAACGCGAGGCAGCTCAGCCTCGACCTGCCTCGTGACGTCACCCGCGGCGACAACTCGGCTGCTCTCGTGGGCGCGGTGAGGATGTGGGAATGGGACGTGGGGTGACCATGCGCTTCCTCGCCCTCGCCGCCGACTACGACGGCACGCTGGCCCATCACGGACGCGTCGACGAGGCCACGCTGGCGGCGCTGCAGCGCGTTCGCGCCTCCGGGCGGCGTCTGCTGCTGGTGACCGGGCGCGAGCTGCCGAGCCTCCTCCGGACCTTCGCGCACACGGCGCTGTTCGATCTCGTGGTGGCGGAGAACGGCGGCCTGCTCTACGAGCCCGCGGCCCGACGCGAGCGCGCGCTGGGCGAGTCGCCGCCCGTGAGCCTCGTGAGTGAGCTGCGCGCGGCGGGGGTCGATCCCCTCTCCGTCGGGCGCGTCGTCGTCGCCACCGTCGAGCCGCACCAGGTCGCCGCGCTGGAAACCATCCACCGGCTCGGCCTCGGGCACAAGGTCGTCTTCAACAAGGGGGCAGTGATGCTCCTTCCCGCCGGCGTCGACAAGGCCTCCGGCCTGGCCGTGGCCCTGGGCGAGCTGGGGATAGGCCCCGAGCGCACGGTGGGCATCGGCGACGCGGAGAACGACCACGCCCTCTTCCGTCTCTGCGGCGTCGGCGCCGCCGTCGCCAACGCGCTCCCGGCCCTGAAGGAGCGCGCCCATTACGTCACGCGTGGGGAACGGGGCGCGGGCGTGGCCGAGCTGGCCGACCTCCTCGTCGCGGACGACCTTCGCGGCCTGCCCCGCGAGCCTTACCCATCGCCGGCAGCTCCGCCGATGCACGGGGAGGTCGACGTGGTTCCGGACGCCTGAGGTCAGCTCGACTTGGACGGCGCCCCGAACTCCTCCACCACTTCGATCCATGTCGCCAGCTCGCCCGCGGTGGGCGCGAGCTCGTACGGATGGTGGTGACAGGCGCGGCTCAGGGCGCCCCAGGCCTCGTGAAGCTGGGCCGGGAGCGTGCCCGCCGGCGTCATCATGCGCAGGCAGACGAGCTGGGTCTGCGTCGATACCGAGTCCAGCGGCACCTGCCGAGCCGTCCAGTACGCATCGACCGCCTCCTCGAGGGCCTGGCGGATGAGCAGGGCGGCGGCGCG
>QHVP01000234.1 GCA_003222295.1 Acidobacteriota bacterium
CGGCCGGGCCGACGGCACCCAGACCGAGCGCGCCTCGTACCTCATCACGCAGCAGGTCGTGGAGCGGAGCGACCACCTGATCGACCTGCACGGCGGCGACCTCGACGAGAGCCTGCGGCCGTACAGCTACTGGACGAAGACGGGCCGCGAGGACCAGGACCGGATCTCGCGCGACATGGTGCTGGCCTTCGGCCTCGACCACATCATCGTCTCCACCGACCGTCCGAAGGACCCGTCCGCCTCGCGCCATCTCGAGAACACGGCGACCACGTGCGGCAAGCCGTCGATCACGGCGGAGGCGGGCCACGCGGGCACGGTCGAGGCGGAGGACGTCGACGCGCTGGTGCGCGGCTCGCTGGGCGTCATGCGCTACCTGAAGATGCTGCCCGGCGCGCCGGACGCCGTGCGCAAGCCGGTCTGGATCACGAGCGTGGCCACGGTCAACAGCGACCAGGCGGGCGTGTTCTACCCGCTGGTCAAGCGCGGGGCCACCGTGGCCAAGGACGTGCCCCTCGGGTACGTCACCGATCTGTTCGGCCAGAAGATCTTCGAGGCCCGGGCGCCGGTGGCGGGGGAGGTGCTCTACATCTGCAGCGTGCCGAGCATGACCAAGGGCGGCACCATCGCGAACATCGGAGTGACCGAGTGAGGTTGCGCCGCCTCGTCCTGGCCGGCGCCGCCCTTCCCGCCGCGCTCGTCCTCGGCCGGTCCGGCCGGGCCGCCGATCCCCGGCCGCCGGACACCCGGGCCACGGAGACCGCGGACACGCTGCACGGCGTGACCGTCCTCGATCCCTATCGGTGGCTGGAGGACCAGGCCGCTCCCGAGACGCGGGCCTGGATCGATTCCGAGAACACCTACACGGAGGCCGTCATCGGCGGTCTCCCGGGCAAGGAGCGGATCGAGCTCCGCCTCACCGAGCTCATCAAGGTCGACGTCGTGAGCGTCCCCTTCGTGCGCGGCGGCCGGTTCTTCTACAGCAAGCGGGCCCCGGACCAGGAGCAGGCGATCCTTTACATCCGGAAGGGGGAGGGAGCGGCGGAGGTCCTCGTCGATCCGCACGGGCTGAGCGCGGAGCACGCGATCTCGGCCAACTTCCAGGACGTCTCGCCCGACGGTCGTCTCCTGGCCTACGGCCTGCGGCAGGGAGGCCAGGACGAGGTCGAAGTGCGTCTCATGGACGTGGATTCGCGGCGGGAGGTGGAATCGCTGCCCAAGGCGCGCTACTCCGGCATCGCCATCGGCGCGGACAAGGCGAGCGTCTACTACTCTCGCCTGACTCCGGAGGGCCCACGCGTCTATCGCCATCGCGTCGGCTCCGCGCCGCCGGATGAGGAGCTGTTCGGCAAGGGCTACGGGCCCGAGAAGATCATCGGCGTCGACCTCTCCGGCGACGGCCGCTATCTCCTCGTGACCGTCCTCCACGGCTCCGCCGCCCTCAAGACCGAGCTCTACGCGCAGGACCTGGCCAAGGGCACGCCCTTGCGGCCCATCGTCAACGACCTCGACGCCGTCTTCACGGGAACGATCGGCGGGGACACCCTCTTCCTCAAGACCAACTGGAACGCGCCGAACTCGCGCGTGATGGCCGTGGACCTGCGCGACCCCGCGCGCGACCGTTGGCGCGAGGTCGTTCCCGAGGGCAAGTCGGTCATCAGCGCGCTGAGCATCGCGGGCGGCCAGCTCTTCGTGAGCCGCCTCCAGGACGTTCAGCCGAAGATCCAGGCCTACACGCCGTCGGGGACGCTCGTGCGCGAGGTGCCCCTGCCGGGCATCGGCTCCGCGGGCGCCATCGCGGGCGACTGGGATTTCGGCGAGGCCTTCTTCTCGTTTTCGTCCTTCGCGCAGCCCCCGACGATCTATCGCTATCGCGTTGCCACCGGGGCCGACGACGTGTGGGCGCGCGCCGACGTGCCCGTGCAGAGCGAAGCGGTCGAGGTGCGCCAGGTCTTCTACCCGTCGAAGGACGGGACACGCGTGCCGATGTTCGTGGCCCATCGCAAGGGGCTGGCCCTGGACGGCAAGCGTCCGACCCTCCTCACCGCCTACGGCGGATTCAACCAGGCGCAGCTGCCCGCCTTCTCCGCCCGGGCCGCCTTCTGGATCGAGAACGGCGGCGTCTACGCCCTGGCCAACCTCCGGGGCGGAGGCGAGTACGGTGACGACTTCATCGCCGCCGCGGAGTGGCTGGTGGCGAACACGTACGCCTCGCCCGACACCCTGGCCATCTCGGGGGGATCGAACGGCGGCCTGCTCGTGGGCGCGGCCATGACCCAGCGCCCGGAGCTCTTCCGGGCCGTGGTGTGCAGTTATCCGCTCCTCGACATGCTGCGCTATCACCGGTTCTTCGTGGCCCGCTACTGGGTCCCCGAGTACGGCTCCGCGGACGACCCGGGCCAGTTCGCTGTGCTGCGCGCGTACTCGCCGTACCACAACGTGCGGAAGGGCGTGCGGTATCCCGCCGTCCTCTTCATCAGCGGCGACGGCGATACGCGCGTCGCGCCCCTGCACGCGCGCAAGATGGCGGCGCTGATGCAGGCGGTGACGGGATCGCCGGCCGAGCGTCCGGTGTTGTTGCACTACGACACCCGGGCCGGGCACTCCGGCGGACTGCCCGCGTCGAAGCAGATCGAGGACCTCACGCAGGAGATGCGGTTCCTGTTCTGGCAGCTGGGAGTGGGGTAGGGAGACGGACCGCGTGCCATCGCGGCGGGCGCAATCGTCGACCGAACCCGCCACCAGTCTCTACTTGCTAGCCGAGTGAGTCGGACTCTTTCGCCGATGATGTTTGCTCACCATTCGCCCAGGAATATTTTCGAGGGCAATCGTTTTGGACCCGCATTTCCCCACGCGCGACTGGATCCGCGGCGCGGTCGTTTCCACGACCGCTCCTGGAAGGCGCCTGCGCCTCTCTACGCCATTGCCGCGCGGACTGAATCGCGCGCGCAGAATCGACCCCGACGTGACGCTCCTGGCGCAAGAGAGAGCCTTCGCAAGCTCGCGAAATTCGCCGTGATACACAACCGATATGAATATGAACACTCTCACTCTCGCGTCTGGCCTCTCCGATCACGAGCTCCTCGCGCGCATCGGCGCTCTCGCCGGCAGTGAGCGCGAGGCCACGGTCGAGCTCGTCGCGCACCTCGCGGCGCTCGATGCCCGACCCGCCCTCTTCGCCGCCGCAGGCCACGGTTCGCTCTTCACTTACTGCACGGAGGTGCTTCGGCTGTCCGAGGACGCCACCTGCAACCGTATCCAGGCGGCTCGCGCCTGCAGAGATTTTCCGGTGATCCTCGACCTGCTCGCCTCCGGCGCGATGTCCCTCACCTCCGTCCGGCTGCTGAGGCGGCACCTCACGCCCGAGAACCATCAGGGCGTGCTCGCGAGAGCCGGTGGCCGGAGCCTAAGGGAGATCGAGGCGCTGGTGGCGGAGTTGGCGCCACGCCCCGATGTTCCCAGCACCGTCCGTAAGCTGCCCGCGCCTGCGCCCGCGCCGACGCCTTGTTCAGCTGCAACCGGCGTTCAGGTGGCAATCGGCAGCTCCTCCGACCCGACACCCCCGCTCGCCGCTCCGACCGCTCCGCCTGCTCCGACACGCCGTCCGATCATCGAGACCCTACTCCGCCGCGAGATCCCGGACGGCGATCCGGCCGCAGTGTTCGACCGTGCCCTCACCCTGCTCCTCGAGAAGGTCGAGAAGGCGAAGCTTGGAGCGGCAGCGAAACCGTGGCCACTTCGTATCCGCCCCGGGGCGGATAGGCAGCTTCGAACACCCGTTCTCCCTTCGCGTGATGTCCCGCGTCACGTGAAGCGCGCGGTCTCGCGCCGCGACGACGGCCAGTGCGCCTTCGTTGCCCCAGACGGACGGCGATGCACCGAGCGCGCCTTCCTCGAGTTCCATCACGTCCGGCCGTATGCCAAGGGAGGACCGGCTACCGT
The DNA here is from genome assembly GCA_003222295.1 of Acidobacteriota bacterium. Taxonomy (GTDB): domain Bacteria; phylum Acidobacteriota; class Vicinamibacteria; order Fen-336; family Fen-336; genus AA29. The sequence continues at coordinate 3,940 of QHVP01000234.1, forward strand.
CGAGAACGTCTCGCTCCGCTGCCGGCGCCACAACCAGTACGAGGCGGAACTGGTGTTCGGCCCGCGGGGTGACGTCCGCCGAGGTTCTACGGCGAGCGGCCACCCTCCAGGAGCCGCTGCGCGTGCTCCTGACGCTCCACCTGCGCCAGGAACAGGG
>QHVP01000235.1:0-540 GCA_003222295.1 Acidobacteriota bacterium
TACGGCAGAGCAGCTGGCTGGCGGTGCGGATCCTGCCCTCGTCCCACACGAACCCGATCTTCGCCGTCGTCGACGGCCAGCCCATCCGCGCGTCGCGCCGCAGCGCGGAGTGGTGCCTGGCCGCCGTCAACCAGTGCTGGACGCAGAAAGCGCCTAAGATCGCGCCTGCGGAGCTCGAGGAGGCGCGCGCCGCCTACGACCACGCGCGGGCCGTGTACCGCGCCCGCATGGCCGAGTCGCTCGTGCCCTGAAGGCTAGAGCTCCTTGATCGCGATGTTGCGGAACTGAACTAGTGCCGGCGGCGCCGCCCACTGGCCATCCTTCTTGCTGCCGTGGTGCTGGAGGGCGTTCCGTCCCCGCGCCGGCACGCCGGGCAGCTCCGCATTCTCGATCACGCGCTCGCCATTGAGGACGACGGTCAGCCGGCTGCCCTTCATGGTGATCTCGAACGTGTTCCACTCGCCGATGTTCCGATCGGCCAGCTTCTTCGGGGTCACGCCCGCGCGCACGGCCGCGGGCATCTTCTCGTCGGTGCGGTAC
>QHVP01000235.1:596-4939 GCA_003222295.1 Acidobacteriota bacterium
CCCGCGGCGTCGAGCTTCGACGTCCCGTCCGGCTTGACGATGTGGACGTTGGGATTCGTGTAGGGCGTCTCCTTGATGCGCCAATCCACGCGCAGCGTGAAGTCGCCGTATTCCTTCTCCGTCCAGAGGTGCTTCTCGCCGGCAGCCTCGCTGCCCGCGTCGTAGTCGATCACGCCGTCCACCACGCGCCAGTGTCCGTTGTCGCCCGCCGGCACCCGCCAGCCGCCGAGGTCCTTTCCGTTGAAGAGCGGGGTGAAACCGGCGGGCGGCGCGTCCTGGGCCAGGAGCGACGCCGCGCCCAGGAAGACGGCGGCGAACGGCAGCATCGAGCGTCTATCAATTGACATTTCAATCGCCTTTCCGAGTGCGTTGTCGGCTTGCGTCCAACACATACAAGAGTTTGGGTGCCGCGCACAAGCGCTCGACGGAGTCCCCGGCTGCCGTGAAACCGCTTGCACCCTCCCTGGTGGCGGTCTAGGATGACGCCAATTCCCGGAGGCGATTCATGCGGATTGATCGTTCGCGTTGCGCGAGCCTGTGGTTTGCGCTGGTTCTCGTGCTGGGGCTCGGCTCCGGCGCGTTCGCACAGACGGGTGCGGCTTCGATCACGGGGCTGCTCGTCGATCAGAGCGGCGCGGCGGCGCCGGGCGTCACCGTCACCGCCACCAACCAGGCCACCAACGTGCCGTACACAGCCATCTCGAACAGCGCGGGCAACTACAGCATCCAGTCCGTCCCCGTCGGGACGTACGTGGTGAAGGCCGAGCTGTCCGGCTTCAAGACCGCGACCACGAAACCGTTCGTGCTGGAGGCGAAGCAGATCGCGCGCCTCGACCTCAAGCTCGAGCTCGGCTCGCTCGAGGACAAGGTCGAGGTCACGGCGGAGGCCCCCGTCCTGCAGACGGAGACGGCGACCGTGGGCGAGGTCCTCACCGGGAAGACCGTCGAGTCGCTGCCGCTCAACGGCCGCTTCTCCAGCAGCCTGGCCCTGCTGCTGCCGGGCGCGATCACCCCCAACCCGGGCGCCCAGACCGACGCCACCAGCCGCGGCGCCGGTGCCCGTCCGTACGTCAACGGCAACCGGGAACAGACCAACAACTTCATGGTGGACGGAGTCGAGATCAACGACACCATGGACAATCGCGTCGGCTACCAGCCGAGCCCGGACGCCCTGGCCGAGATCAGCGTCGAGACCAACAACTACTCCGCGGACACCGGCAACGTGGCCGGCGGCGTCATCAGCAACGTCATCAAGTCGGGCGCCAACAACTTCCGCGGGAACGTGTTCGATTTCTACCGGAACGGCAAGTTCGACGCGAACACCTGGGAGCGCAACCGCTCCAGCTCGCCGCGTGCGCAGCGCAAGCAGCACATCTTCGGGGCGACGCTCGGCGGCCCGATCCTCAAGAACAAGCTGTTCTTCTTCCTCGACTACCAGGGTACGGTGCTGGACCAGCCGGGGACGCAGACGGTGTCCGTGGCCCCCGACGCCTGGCGGCGCGGCGACCTTTCGACGATCGGAGCCACGATCCGCGATCCCCGCACCGGCCTGCCCTTCCCGGGCAATCAGATCCCGCTCAACCGGATCAGCCCGGTGGCCCTGGCCATCCTGAACAACCCCAACTATCCCTCGCCGAACCGCACGGTCACCGGCGTCACCAACAACTACGTCGGCGACGCCCTCACCACCACCCGCGCGCACCAGGGTGACCTCCGTCTCGACTGGAACGCCTCGGACACGGACAAGCTCTTCCTCCGCTTCTCGCTCGCCGAACTGGAGACCAAGACGGACAAGCAGGCCTTCGCGCTCCTGCTCCCGACGCGGGCCAAGTCGCCCGTCCGCAACCTGGCCGTCAACTCGAACCACGTGTTCGGGCCGTCGCTCGTCAACGAGCTCCTCGTCGGCTACAACTCGGTGCTGTTCAAGAACGAGGTCAACGACTGGGGGGGAATCGGCGACGCCAACGCGACGTTCGGGATCGGGGGCGGACAACCGATCGCCGGGCTCAGCGCCATCCAGTGGGGCAGCGGCCTGACCAGTATCGGGACCGCCGCCACCGTAGAGGACAGCCTGCCGAAGATCTACCAGCTCAACGAGAAGCTCACCTGGCTGCGCGGCCGCCACGCCCTGAAGTTCGGCGGCCAGTTCCTGCGCTACAACACGCGGCGCTTCTATGCCGGCAACAACGGGCTCCTGGGCCTGTTCAACTACACGGGGACCTTCACCGGTAGCGCGTTCTCCGATTTCCTGCTCGACCAGGTGGCGCTCAAGGGCCGCGGCTCGAACAGCGACCCCTGGACCCACATCCAGAACCGGATCTCGACCTACGTGCAGGACGACTTCAAGCTGCGCTCGAACCTGACCCTGAACCTCGGCCTGCGCTGGGCCTACACCTCGCCGGTCGTGGAGAAGGACAACCGGCAGTTGAACATCGATCTCCAGACGGGCGCGCTGATCACGGCCAAGGACGGCAGCATCGAGGACCGCGCGCTCTACAAGCCGTACTACAAGGGCTTCGAGCCGCGGGTGGGCTTCGCCTGGACGGCGAGCGAGAAGCTCGTCCTCCGCGGCGCCTACGGCATCTCGCAGTACATGGAGGGCACCGGCGCGAACCTGCGCCTGCCCCTCAACCCGCCGTTCTTCGTCGAGTCCGACGTCCGGTACGACCAGACGACCGGCGCGGGGTCGATCGTCCCCGGGTTCAGCGGCCTCGTGGCACGGGACCAGATCTCTGGGCAGCCGCGCGCGTGGGATCCGAACCTCCGCCCGCAGTTCACGCAGCAGTGGAACGTGTTCACCGAATACCGGCTGACCAGGGGGATGTCGGCCCAGGTGGGCTACGTCGGCCACCATGCCACCCACCTCGTCACGCCGATCGAAGGCAACCAGCCGTTGCCGGGCGTGGGCGACCCCTCGACCTGGGCTCCCACGGACACGCGCCGGCCGCTCTTCCGAGTGCTGCCGCTGGTCACGAACATCTCGACCACCGCTTCGCGCGGCCGCAGCAACTACAACGCGCTCCAGGCGAGCCTCCGGCAGCGCGACTGGAAGGGACTGGAGCTCATGGCGTCGTACACGTTCAGCAAGCTGATGAACAACAACCTCGGCTACTACGGCTCGGCGGGCGTCGCCGCCGAAGGCGCGTACCCGGTGAACAGCTACGACATCGAGGCGAACTACGGCCGTGGCTTCTTCGACGCCCGTCACAACTTCGTGCTGGCCACCAACTACGAGCTTCCCTTCGGCAAGGACAAGCACTGGGGCAGCAACTGGAACGGCTTCGCCGACGCGCTCCTCGGCGGGTGGAAGGTTTCGGCCATCTTCCAGGCCCGCACCGGCTTCCCCATCACGGTCCAGAATTCCAACCGCCGATCACTCCAGGGCACGCGCAGCACGGAGTGGCCGAACTGCATCGGCAACCCCGTGCCCGCCAACCAGAGCATCACCTCTGATCCCCGCGCCCCGGCCGACTCGAAGTGGATCGACATCAACGCCTTCGCGGTCCCGGCTCTCGGCACCTTCGGGAACTGTGGGACCGGCATCCTCTCGGCGCCCGGCTACAACGACGTCGACGCCTCGCTCTCCAAGCGCTTCAAGGTAGCGGGCGCGCGTTACCTCGAGATCCGCGCCGAGGCCTTCAACCTGCTCAATCACCCGAACTTCGGACCTCCCGGACGCGACATCAACACGCCCCAGACTTTCGGGATCGTCACGAGCACCGTGGGCAACCCGCGCCTGATCGAGCTGGTCGCGAAGTTCTTCTTCTAGTTCGTTGAGTCTGGGGGGTGTTGCGTCACACCCCCCAGACCCCCCGCTCGCTCCGGCCGAGTGAATCGGCCTCCGCTCGCCGTCCGTCGCTTGCCCTCACGCTGGCGCACCCCAACGTTGCGAACGCGCGCTCCCCGCGGCTGACGTGAAGTCGCCTGCACTCAGCACACCCAGATGGCTCCCGGCGTGATGATGGCCAGGAGGATGGCCAGCGCGTCCAGCACGTAGGACCAGGCAATCCCCGCGAGCGAGTAGTTCAGTAGCCGCCCGGGTTCCCCGAAGCGCCGATCGAAGAAGACCGCGATGATGGCAAGCCATTCGAGGAGTCGCACCGGGAGCAGCCCCGCATACAGTGCGAGCACGCCGACGCCACCCGACACGGACGGCACCACGCTCCCGTAGGCCAGACCCGCGGCCACGCCCAGGAGCGTCCGCGAAACCCCGAACGCGATCGGCACGTGGCCTTCTTTCTGATAGGCCGCGCGCAGCTTGAAGCCCGCGACGGTGTAACCGACGAGCTTGACGCCGACGAAGGCGGCGAATCCGAGTTCCGTTGGGCCACCAGGCACTGCTC
>QHVP01000236.1 GCA_003222295.1 Acidobacteriota bacterium
CGTCGTGTGTCCTACGCGGGCGCGCCCGGAACCCACGACATCGAGGGCGGCTTCAGCGAGATCAGCTACGGCAGCAACAACCAGACGCTGCGCTACGACGGCATCATCAGCCCCAAGTGGCTGATCGAAGGCTCGGTCGCTCATTCCACGAACAAGTTCGACGAGACTCCGACCGTGGCCGACCAGCCGCTCTTCACCGACGTGCGCTTCGTCCCCAACGGCGCCACCGGCGGCCTCGGCTTCTGGGAGAACAACAACGGCCGGAACTACCAGGCCACGCTGAAGTCCACCAACATCTTCGACCTCGGCGGCAACCACCAGTTCCGCTACGGCGTCGCCTACGAGGACATCGCGTTCACGCGCGACACCCAGTACAGCGGGACACCGGTCAAGCTCGCGGACGGCCAGACGACGGTGACCGGCCCCTTGGTCCAGATCCGCACCAGTGGCGGGGTGACGTTCTTCCGCGCCACCCGCGGCAAGATCTCGCCCGCCGGCGCGACCACGCAGAAGTACTACAACGCGTTCTTCCAGGACACGTGGCAGATGGGCCGCCTGACCTTCCGGCCGGGCATCCGCTATGAGCGCCAGAAGCTGGTTGGCATCGATCCCAGCCTGATGAGGTTCCCCTGCCACGCCGACGACACGCGCCCGGGCGAAACCAACGGCACCGGTGCGACCATCCCTTGCACCTATACCTGGAAGGACCTCTGGGCCCCGCGCATCGGCGCCACCTTCGACATCACCGGCAACGGCAAGGCCAAGCTCTACGGGTCCTGGGGCCGCTTCTACGCGAAGATCCCCAACGACCTCGCCGCGCGGTCCATGTCCGCCGACGCGGGCATCACGCGCCAGGACTTCCGTGACTCCGCACTCACCCAGCCCGTGGCCAACGGCGTCTCCTTCGCCGGAGGCACGACCCATCTTCTGCAGTCGAGCGCCTCTCCGTCCATCATCGACCCCAAGGCCGGCTCCACCTACACCAACGAGCTGCTCGGCGGAGCGGAATTCGAAGTCAGCCGCAACGTCAGCCTCGGCCTGCGCTACGTCCACCGCACCCTGCCCCAGATCCTGGAGGACATCGGCCAGCTTCCCGTGGTCGGCTACTTCCTCGACGCCTGCGGTGACACCACCGTCGATTACTTCATCACGAACGTGAACGCGTCGACGCCCACCGTCAACTGCGGCCTCTCCTCGCTCAACTCGTCGTTCGAGGACCCCGCCCACAAGTACGACGCGTTCGAGTTCACGCTCAACAAGCGGTTCTCCGGCAACTGGGGCCTGATCGCGTCCTACCGCTACGCCAAGCTGAAGGGGAACTTCGAGGGCTTCTACCGGTCCGACAACGGCCAGTCCGACCCGGCCATCAGCTCGCTGTTCGACTTCCCGACCAACGACCCGAGCTACACCGCGATCGGCGTGCCGGAGTTCGGCTTCGGCGGCGACATCCGCTACGAGGGCACCACCCTCGGCACGGGGGTCCTTCCGAATGATCGTCCCCACCAGGTCAAGATCTATGGCTCCTATGCCTGGGGCGCCCTCAACCTCGGCGCCGGCTTCAACTGGGGCAGCGGCCGCAGCCTGACCCTGCTCGACTCCAACCCCGCATATCAGAATGCCGGTGAGATCCCGGACACGTTGCGCGGCGCGGGCATCCAGACTGTCGACGGCTTCAAGAAGCGCACCGCTCCCGACACGGCGCTGGACACGCATCTCGACTACACGATGAAGATCAACGACAAGCAGCGCGTGGTGTTGATGGCGGACGTCTTCAACGTATTCAACCGCCAGACCGCCACCAACTACGACAATTGGCGCGACCGGGGCTTCCAGACGTTCAATCCAAACCTGGGCCTGGCCGTGAATGGTGGCGGCTCGTCCACCCCCTCCTTCCAGGCTCCGCGCGCCGTCCGCGTGGGCGCCCGGTTCGAGTGGTAAGCAACTAGACGTCCACGTTTTCCGTCTGCGGCCAGAGGCGCGGCCGCATCCCTCGGAGTATCGGAGACCCGCGCGTGCGCACGAATGTCCTGACCCCCGCGCTGCTGGCCCTCGCGGTCGCCACCGCCGGGGCGCCGCTCGGCGAAGCGCGACCCCAGCCTCCGGCCACGGCCCAGGCGTCGACCGCGTTCCCTTCCGGCGTGGACGTGGTGAACGTGGACGTGGTCGTCCTGGACCACCAGGGCAATCCGGTGGAGGGCCTCACCCAGGCCGACTTCACGGTCAAGGAGGACGGCCGGCCCCAGACCGTCTCCGCTTTCGAGGCGGTCGTCTTCGGCGAATCCCCCGCGGTCCCGCCCGGACGGCAGCGCATCTCCACCAACGCGATGCCCCCCGTTCGGGGCGACCGCTCGTTCGTGATCGTCTTCGACGACGCAAACATCTCGTCCTACGCCTCTCCCCGCGCGCGCAAGGCCATCACGGATTTCCTCGAGCGCGGCCTGCGCGATGGCGACCAGGTGACGATCGTGCCCACGGCCGGGGGCGCCTGGTGGACGGGGCGGCTGCCGGAGGACCGCGACACCCTGGTCTCGTTCGTGGACCAGCTTCAGGGGGCCTGGAGGCCGGACACCACCGCCGCGCGCATCTGGGATCACGAGGCCATCGCCATCGCCAACGGCCGCGACCGGCAGCTCGAGGCCGAAGTGGCGAGGCGCTACTTCGAGAATAACCTGATCCCGGAGGCCTACCCGCAGGACCGCGCGCTCGCGGCCGAACTCAACGTCTCCCCCGGAGTGGCCATGATCCGGGCCAAGGCGCAGGAGGTGTACCGGGAAGCGGCTGCGCGCCTGCGGGCCACCCTCGGCACCCTGGCCCGCGTTTCCACCGCGATGGCGCAGCTTCGCGGGCGCAAGACCCTCCTGCTCGTCTCCGAAGGTTTCATCATGGACCCTTCCCAGACCGAGTTCCGCGAGCTGATCCAGGCCGCGCGCAACGCCAGTGCCGCCGTCTACTTCGTCGACGTGCGCGGCCCGACGGGCTCCGTCGGCCAGCCGGGAATGGCGGGGGGCGGGGCCGAGTCCGGCCGTGCCGTCGAGGAGCAGGACGCGACGACTGCGCTCGCCCTGGCCACGTCCGAGACGGAGGGATCGCGCTCCGTGGCCGTGGATACGGGCGGGACCGTGATCGAGGGCACGAACCTCGCCGAGGGGATGGCCAAGGTCGCGCAGGCCCGCGCCTACTACCTGATCGGCTACACCTCCAACTCTCCGAGCCACGACGGCAAGTTCCGCAAGATCCAGGTCTCGGTCGCCCGTCCGGACGTGGTGGTCCGGGCGCGGCGCGGCTACTACGCGCCTTCCTCCGAACCTCAGCGGCCGCGGCGGCGGGACGAGCTGGACCCCGTCGTGCGCGTGGGTCTCGATTCGGTCGCGGGCAGCCCGGGCCTCCCGCTGCGCCTCACCAGCTATGTCTTCGGCCCGCAGAGAGACGGCAAGCGGCAGGTGCTGCTGGCCGCCGAAGCCGACATCACGCCCCTTCACCTCGCGGCTCGGGCTGGACGCTATACCGCCGTCCTCGACTCCTACGTTGTGCTCTACGCGCTCGCCGCCGGCACCCCTGAGCATCAGGAGACGCGGCTCGACCTGCAGATGCCCGCC
>QHVP01000238.1 GCA_003222295.1 Acidobacteriota bacterium
GCGAGTCGTGTGGACGGCCGGTGTCCTGTTCCTCCTGCTGCACCCGCGGTCCGGCCAGGCCGCCGACACTTCCGCTTCCGTCCCCGCCGCGGCCGACCTCGAGGCCGCCGTGGACGCGATCTTTGCGCGCTACAGCGCTGACACGCCCGGCTGCGCCGTCGGCGTCAGCAAGGACGGGAAAGAGGTCCTGGGCCGTGCCTACGGATCGGCCGACCTCGAGCACGGCATCGCCAACACCCCGGACACGATCTTCGAGGCGGGGTCGGTGTCCAAGCAGTTCACCGCCGCCGCCATCCTGCTCCTGGCCCAGGCGGGCAAGCTCAAGCTCGACGACCCCGTCGACCAGTACGTCCCCGAGCTGCCCGACTACGGCACGCCCATCACCCTGCGCCATCTCCTCCATCACACCAGCGGCCTTCGCGACTGGGGCACCGTCACCTATGCCGCGGGCTGGCCGCGCGGCTCGCGCGTGCACACGCACGCGCACGTGCTCGACGTCGTCTCCCGCCAGAAGGCGCTCAACTTCCCGCCCGGAAGCGAATACAGCTACAGCAACACCGGCTACAACCTCCTCGCCATCATCGTGGAACGCGTCGGCGGGAAGACGTTCGCCCAGTACACGCGCGACGTGATCTTCGAGCCGCTGGGGATGACGCACACGCAGTGGCGCGACGACTACACCCGGATCGTCAAGGGGCGCGCCATCGCCTACGGCAAGGCGCCGGACGGCTTCCACATGCAGATGCCGTTCGAGAACGTGCACGGCAACGGCGGGCTGCTGACCACGGTGGGCGACCTCCTGAAGTGGAACCGCAACTTCACCAGCGAGCGCGTGGGCGGCCGCGCCCTCGTCACGGAGCTGCAGCGGCGGGGGAGGCTGAGCGACGGGCTGGAGATCTCGTACGCCCGCGGGCTGGTGGTCTCACGCTACCGGGGCCTGCCCGAGATCAGCCACTCCGGCTCGACCGCGGGCTATCGCGCATTCCTGACCCGCTTCCCCGATCCGGCGCTCTCGGTGGCCGTCCTGTGCAACGACGGCAACGCGGAGGCCAGCGATCTCGCCCACGGGGTGGCGGCGGCCTTCCTGGGCGACGCGCTCGCGCCGCTCGCGAGCCCTTCCCCGGCCGCGGTGGACGCCGCCGTCCTCGCTCGCTGGGCCGGGCTCTACCGCAACGTCCGCACGGGCGAGCCGCTGCGGATGACGGTGGAGGGCGGGGCGCTGCGGGCCGGGGACCGCGGCGCCCTCGTGCCGCAGTCCGAATCGCTCTTCACCCTCCGTGAGGGCTCCGTGCGCGCGCAGTTCCGCGGCGAAGGCGTCGGCCTTCAAGCCCACCGCGGCCGAGCTCGCCAAGTACGAGGGCACCTATGTGAGCGACGAGGCCGAGGTCGCCTACACGATCCGGGCGGACAAGGGCGCCCTCGTCGCCCTGCGCCGGCCCGACGCGCGCTTCGCCCTTGCGCCCGCCTACAAGGACGCCTTCACGAACGCGCAGCTCCCGCTGGTGCTGTTCCGCCGGGATGCAAGCAACGGTCAGATCGTAGGGCTGAGCCTGGGTCTGGGGAGAGTGAGGGACCTGAGGTTCAGGAAAACGGACGACAACGCGGTCGGCCAGGTTAACAGATAGTGCGTTGTGGCCAGGTCGGCCTGCCATCAGGTGTGGCAGGAGGGGCCCGCGGGCTAGCCCTTCGCCAGATCCTCCACCACTTCCTCGAAAGTGTGGAGGCCCTCCCGCTGCGCGATCCACTCCGCCGCCAGTACCGCGCCCATGGCGAATCCGCGGCGCGTGCGCGCCCGGTGCTCGAGAAGCACTTCGTCCCCGCCGGAGTCGAAGCCGACGGTATGCTCGCCGACGATCCCCCCCGCGCGCACGGCGGCCACGTGGAACTGACCGTCGGGGATCGCGCCCGCGAACGAGGTGGCGGCCTGGCGGCGCGGGCCGGGCGCGGCTTCCACGATCTTGGCCAGCGCGCGTGCCGTGCCCGACGGCGCGTCCTTCTTCTGGCGATGGTGCTTCTCGAGGACGTAGGGGTCGTAGTCCGGAAAGCGCGCGAAGAGCTGGGCCGCGTCGCGGACGACCTTGTAGAACAGGTTCACGCCCAGCGAGAAGTTCGCGGCGTGGACGACGCCGCCCTTGGTCTGCTCGACCAGCTTCTTCAGGTCCGGGAGCTGCGCGTCCCAGCCCGTCGTGCCGATCACGTAGCGTGCGCCCGCCTTCAAGGCCGCGGTCGCGTTCGTGATCACGGCGTCGGGCTGCGTGAAGTCGATGCCGACCGGACAGCGGGCGGGGAAGTCGGATCCCCGCAGCGTCATCACGGGCTCGTGGTGGCGGTCGCGCAGCACGGCCGCCACCTCGCGGCCCATCTTGCCGTAGCCCACCACCGCGACCCTCATCGGCGCTCCTCGAAGAACTCGTGGTGGAGCAGCCGCACGGCGCGCTCCGCGTCCGCCTCCGCCACCACGAAGGAGAAGTTCACGTCGGACGCCCCGAACGAGATCATGACCACGTTCACTTCGCGCAGGGCCTGGAACACGCGCGCGGCCAGCCCGGGATGCCGGCAGAAGCCGCGGCCGACGACGCTGACGATGGCCATCGCGCGCAGCACCTCGACCTCGCCCAGGCGGGCCAGCTCCTCCTCCACCGCCGGCACCGCCTCCGGATGGTCGACGGTGAGCGAGATCGACACCTCGGAGGTGGCGATGAGGTCCACCGGCGTGCGGTGGCGGTCGAAAACCTCGAACACGCGGGCCACGAAGCCGTAGGCCATCAGCATGCGCGGCTGGGCGATGAGGATGACGGCGATGTCCTTCTTGAAGGCGATGGCGCGCGGCTCGCCGCGCTCGTCACCGCCGAGGCGGCCCGCGATCAGCGTCCCCGGTGCGGACGGGCGGAGCGAGTTCAGGATGCGCACGGGGATGCCGCGCTCGACCGCGGGCTTGATCGTGGCGGGATGGAGGACCTTGGCCCCGAAGTAGGCGAGCTCGGCCGCCTCGTCGAAGCTGACCTCCGGGATCACGCGCGCCGACGGCACCAGCCGCGGATCCACCGTCATCATCCCGTCCACGTCCGTCCAGATCTGGATCTCCTCCGCGTCCAGGGCGGCGCCGACCACCGCGGCCGACCAGTCGCTCCCGCCGCGGCCGAGCGTGGTGGCCACCCCTTTGCGGGTGCTGCCGATGAAGCCGGGCAGGACGGGCACCGTGCGCGCGTCGATCAGGGGTTGCACCATGCGCGCCGCCGCCACCCGCGTCTCGTCCACGAGGGGCATGGCGCGGCCGAAGGTCTCGTCGGTGACGATCACGCCGCGCGCGTCCACTCCCTGGGCGGGGATGCCGGCCGCGTCCAGCGCCGCCGCCACCATCTCGTAGGAGAGCCGCTCGCCGATGCCCGAGATCGCGTCCAGCGTGCGTGCCGTCAGCTCGGCGAGGTGGTAGACGCCGGTGTACAGCGCCCGCAGCTCGCCGATGGTCGCATCGAGATGGCTCAGGAGCCGCTCCTGGGCGGGGCCGGGGGGGACGAGGTCCTGGATGGCGCGATGGTGCCGGTCGAGGACCTCGTAGACGACGTTCTCGTAATCCGAGTCGCGGGCCAGCGCGAGCTGGGCGCCCCGCACCAGGGAGTCGGTCACCTTGGAGAGCGCGGACACCACGACCACGGGCCGGCGGGCCAGGCGCTCGCGCACGCGCTCGGCCAGGGCGCGGATGCGCTCGGGGGACCCGACGGAGGTCCCGCCGAACTTCATGACGATCACGGCAGCAGATCCCGGGCCTTGAGCAGCTCCGCGTTGAGGATGGCGGCCCCGGCCGCGCCGCGGATCGTGTTGTGGACGAGGGCCTCGAGCTTGAGGTCGAAGAGCTGGTCCGTGCGCACGCGGCCCACGCTCACCGCCATCCCTCCCTCGAGGTCGCGGTCGAGGCGCGGCTGGGGGCGGTTGTCCTCGGGCAGCACGTGGATGGGCCGCCTCGGGGCGGTGGGGAGCTTGCGCTCCTGGGGCTCGCCCCGGAAAGAGGCGATCGCCTCCACCGCCTGCGCGGCGGTGGCCTTGGTCTTGAGGCGCACGAAGATCGCCATGGTGTGGCCGTCGGTCACGGCCACGCGGTGCACGGAGGCGGAGATGCGGAAGGGAGCGTGCGCGAAGGCGCCACCGGCGAACGTACCGAGGATGCGCAGCGGCTCCGTCTCGATCTTCTCCTCCTCGCCGCCGCCGATGTAGGGGATCACGTTGTCGGCGATGTCCATGGAGGCGACCCCGGGGTAGCCCGCGCCGGAGAGCGCCTGCAGCGTGGCCACCGCGACTTCGCTCAGGCCGAACGAGCGCTGCAGGGGAGCGAGGGCCATGGCCAGGCCCACCACGCTGCAGTTCGGGTTGGTCACGATGTACCCGCCGCCCGTGCGCTTGCGTTGCACGGCCAGCGCGTCGAGGTGGTCGGGGTTGACCTCCGGGATCAGGAGGGGCACATCCGGGTCCATGCGATGGTTGCGCGAGTTCGACACCACCGCGTGGCCGCGCGAGGAGAGGGCCGTCTCGACCTCTCCCGCCACCGAGGAATCGAGACCCGAGAACAGGATCCTGGACGCGAATCTCTCGTCGCAGGTCTTGACCACGCGCGCCGCCACCGACTCCGGCATCGGCGTGCCCAGCCGCCAGGTGCACGCTTCCTTGTACGGCTTGCCCGCCGAACGGTCCGACGCCGCCAGCTCCACCACTTCGAACCAGGGGTGATCGGCCAGGAGCTGCACGAAGCGCTGTCCGACCGCGCCCGTCGCGCCGAGCACGCCCACTGCCACCTTGCCCATATGGTCATTCTAAGCGCAGGGGGCGGTAGAATCGCCGCCGGAGGCGTGTCATGGAGCTGGTCGACCGCAAGGCGCTGGAGGAGCGGGAGGACCGGTTCCTCGCTCCCTACGGCATGCGCAGCGCCAAGAGCAGCGGGCGGCGGCACCTGGAGCCGGACGACCCCAACCGCACCTGCTACCAGCGCGACCGGGACCGCGTCATCCACAGCTCCTCCTTCCGCCGGCTGGAGTACAAGACGCAGGTCTTCGTCAACCATGAGGGCGACAACTACCGCACCCGCCTCACCCACAGCCTGGAGGGCGCGCAGATCGGGCGCAGCGTGGCCCGCAGCCTCGCCCTCAACGAGGACCTCACGGAGTGCCTCGTGCTCGGCCACGACCTCGGGCATACGCCGTTCGGCCATTCCGGGGAGAAGGTCATGGCCGAGCTGATGGCCGAGCACGGGGGCTTCGAGCACAACCGGCAGACCCTGCGCATCCGCGAAGTGCTCGAGGAGCGCTAGCCGAAGTTCCCGGGCCTGAACCTCACCTGGGAGATCCGGGAGGGGATCATCAAGCATCAGCCGGACAGCGACGCGAGCGCCCCCGGGGAGTACGCGCCGGGCGAAGCGCCCACGCTGGAGGCGCAGCTCGTCGATTTCGTGGACGAGATCGCCTACAACAACCACGACATCGACGACGGCCTCTCCTCGGGGATGATCACGGTGGAGAAGATCCGCGCCGTCACCCTCTTTCGCGAGGCGCACGAGGAGGTCGTGGCCGAGCGCATCCGTGGCGAGCGACTCATGCGCCACCAGACGGTGCGGAGGATCATCAGCCGTTGCACGCACGATCTCGTGGTGACGAGCCTGAAGAACGTCCGCGACGCGAGCGTCGCGTCCGTCGCGGACGTGCGGCGGGCCGGCCGGCGGCTGGTCGGGTACTCGCCGGAGATGGCGCGCCTGGTGAAGGAGCTGAAGGACTTCCTCTTCACGAACCTGTACCGCCACTATCGCGTGGTGAGGATGGGTGACAAGGCCGGTCGCATCCTGCGCGACCTGTTCCTGTCCTACGTGGGCGAGCCGCTGCAGCTGCCCCCCCATTACCAGGAACGGATCCCGCGCGACGGCGTGCAGCGCGTGGTATGCGACTACATCGCGGGCATGACGGACCGTTTCGCGGTGGACGAGCACCGGAAGCTGTTCGATCCGCTGGTCAGGGTTTAACGACAACAAAAATCGATCGGCCTGGGTTAACAGATGAGACGCTGTGGCCGGGTCGGTCTGCCATCTACGAACGCGTCAACGACAGGCCTGTGGGAATCCTGTGACAAAGCCGCGGATTGCCTGTGCCTTTCCCGCGGATGCGCGGTGGGCGCCCTGTGGAGAAACGACCGCGCGCTGTGCATGATCTGTGGAAAAGGCGGTTGGAAGGCGCGGAAAGGCCGCATTTCCACGCTGCGCCCTGTGCACGGATGCGCGGAAATCCTGTGGGAAAGCGCGGGCATCGTGCGGACAGGTTGTGGGAAAGGTGTGGGCGACAGGATCCGTCAGGCCGGCGCGGACTCGAACATCTCCCGGATCTGCGCCACGTCCGACGTCGCGCCCAGGGCTACCATCAGCTTGATGCGCGCCTTCGGGCCCGGCAGGTCCTGGCCGAAGATGACGCCGAGATCGCGGAGCATCTGGCCGCCGCCTTCGTACCCGTAGAGAGGCGCCACCCGGCCCTCGGCGCAGCGCGAGACGAGCACGACGGGCACGCTTGCGGCCAGGGCGGCGCGCAGGCCGGGAAGGCACGCGGGCGGCACGTTGCCGGCGCCGGTGGCGGCCACCACGAGCCCGCGCGCGCCCCGCGCGAGCGACGCGCGCAACAGCGCGTCGTCGGTGCCCGCCGCCATCGTATGCAGGTCGACCTCGGACACGAGCCGGCGCGCCTTCAGCGCCGGCGCGCGGAAGGCGGGCCGCTGGAAGACGACCTGGCCGTGATCCAGGACGGCGAGCGGACCGCGTGGGCTGCGGAACGTGCCCAGGCTCTGGGTGTGCCACTTCGTGGCTTCGGCGGCGGTGTGGACCTGCTCGCCCACGGCCACGAGGACGCCCCGCGCGCGCGCGCCCGGATGGACGGCCGTGCGCACGGCGGTCATCAGGTTGGCCGGGCCGTCCCAGCCCGGGTCGGACACCGTGCGCATGGCCCCGCAGAAGACGACGGGCTTCTCGCTGTCGAGCGTGAGGTCGAGAAGGAACGCGGTCTCTTCGAGCGTGTCAGTGCCGTGGGTGAGGACGACGGCGTCCACGGCGGGGTCGGCCAGCGCCTCCGCCACCCGGTCCCGCAGTCGCCACATCCAATGCGGCGTGACGTGCGGCCCGGGCAGCCGCGCGTAGTCTTCGAGAGTGAGGCGCGCCTCCCTGCGGAGGCCGTGGACGCGGGCGACGATCTCCTCGCCCGACATCGCGGGCACGGCTGCGCCCGTGCCCGGATCCACGCGCATGGAGATGGTGCCGCCGGTGAAGAGGACGTGCACGTGCCGGCGCGCGGTCATGCGGCCTCGCCGCGCAGGACCAGGGCGAGAGCGGCCAGCACCAGCACTCCGCCCGCGATGGTGAGCCGGGAGGGCATCTCCCCGAATACGGTATAGGCCAGGACGGAGGCGGCGATGGGCTCGCCCAGGAGGAACAGGCCCACCGTCGGTGCCGGGATGCGCCGCAGGGATCGGTTCACGAGGCCGTGCCCGAACACGGTCGGCACCACGGCCAGGGCGAGGAAGAGGGCAAAGGTCCGCAGCGGGTAGCCGAAGACGGGAACGCGGGCGGCGGCCGCCAGCGCGGCCAGGGTCGCGGCCGCGGTGGCCCAGACCCCCAGCACGTAGGCGGAGAGCGGCAGCGCGTCGCGCAGCCCGCGCCCGATGACGTGGTAGAGCGACAGGGTCACCGCTCCCGCCATGGCCAGGACGTCGCCGGTGAGGGAGGCCGTGCCCCCGTCCCAGTCGCCGGCCGCGATGAGGGCGGCCCCCGTGAGGGCCACGGCCATCGCGATCAGGACGGCGTTGGACGCGCGCTCGCCCAGGAGCCACCAGGAGAAGACGAGCGTGAAGAGGGGGGCCGTGTTCACGAGGAGCACGGAGGCGGCGACCGTGGTGTAGGCCAGGCTGGCGATCCAGGTCGCGAAGTGCACACCGAGCGAAACCCCGGAGGCCAGGAGGAGGAGGCGACGGCGCGCGGAGAGGGCCGGCCACGCGCGCGCCAGCGAGGGCACGGCAAAGGGGGTGACCACGACCGAAGCCAGGAAGATGCGGTTGAAGGCGACGGCCAGGGCCGGCGCCTGGGCCAGGCGCACGAAGATGCTGCCCACGGAGACGCAGGCAACGGCGAGAAGGAGGAGGCCGTAGCCACGCTCGGCCCTCACGCGGTAGGGACGCCCCCGCGCACCACGCGCGCCGCCGCCGCCAGCGCCTCGTCGAGGAGGTCGAGCCTGTCGCCCCCGCCCTGGGCGAGGTCTCCCTTGCCGCCACCGCGCCCGCCCAGGCTGGTCACGGCCTGGCGGAGAAGGCCGGGGATGTCGTGACCGAGGCCCGCGCTCTGCGCGAACACGAGGTGCGCCTTGTCCGCGCGGCTCCCGAGCAGGGCGACGCCGGGCGCGATCGCGGTCAG
>QHVP01000239.1:0-1560 GCA_003222295.1 Acidobacteriota bacterium
TCCGCACCCCCAGGGCCTCCGCGCTGGCCCAGATGTTGACGTTCGCTTTCGTCACCCCCGCGTGCCGGGCCACGTTGGTGAGGGCCTCCTGCACGAAGCGGAAGGTGGTGATCTCGACCTGGGGGTCGAAGCGTCGATCCAGGTCAGCGTGGTGGAACTCCACATGGATCCCCGTCTGGGTCTCGAAGCGGTCGATCTGCCACGTGAGCGCCGGCAACAGCCCGAGGTCGTCGAGCATGGGGGGCCGGAGGTTCATCGAGAGATCGCGCACCCGCGAGATGAGGTCGTTGACGATCGCCGTCATCTCCTCCTGAAGGCTTCCGCCACCCGCGCCGTGGCCCGCGATCCGGAACAGGAGTCCGGTGAGGGACTCCTGAACGTCGACCAGCCGCTGGGAAAGCGCGGCCAGCCGACGGCGACTCTCCTCCACGGTCTCTACGAGCCACCCGCGCTCGATCGCGGGCGCCACGCGATCGGCAACGACGCGTAGAAGGCGCTGGTCCTCCTCCGTGAAGGGCGTCCGCGTGGAGGCGACGTTGAGGACGCCAATCGCCCTCCCTTCCACCCGCAGCGGCACTCCCATTCCCGCGCGCAGGGGAAGACCGACCGCCGACCAGACGCGCGCGTACCAGTCGTCGCTTCCCACCGGGGGCGGCTGCAGGTCATTGACGACGTATGGGGCATCGAGCGTGATCGGCTGCGAGGATTCGAGAGGGATGGGCACGGACACGATGCGCTCGAGAGGAACACCGTCGACGGCACGCAACGCGAGCACGTGAGCATCCTCGTCGATGAGCCGGACGGAGGCGAACTCCGCGCGAAGGGCACCGCGCAACCGGGCGAGGAGCTCGCGGAGCAGGTCGTCCAGGCCGAGGTAGGAAAGGGCGGCATCCGTGATGGATAGGCGAGCGAGGTGATGAAAGCCGAGGCCGGGATCATTTCCGCGCTGTCGATCAGCCGTCCGGCCGTGAGCACCAGGGGATGCCTGCCGACGCCGGCGCGATCGAGGGTGGTTCCGGGCAACGAACGTACGTCGTATCCACAGACGATCACCGCCGGGTATCGGCGGGCAAGGGCGCTCCACGACGCCTCGACCGACAACAGCGATTCGTCGTCGGGCCAGTCCGCATCACCCCACGCCGGTTCGCCCAGGACCCGGAGGAGCGGCGCGCCCGCCGCGACCGCCCGCTCCAGCGCGGCGTCGAAGGTGGCGAGCATGGCGTCGGTCGAGTGGGCTCCCCCGAGTTGGGTCAGACGCCCGGTGGTCTTGAGCGCCTCCACGTCGAAGCCCCGATCGCTCAGGAGACCGGAGATTCGCCCGACGGCGTCCTTGGAGCCGACGAGGAAACAGTGGTCTTGGCCTCGGAGTCCCTCCTCCAGGAAGCCGACCATTTCCGCGAACTCCTCGGGGTTGGTCCACAGGTACGAGATGTGGGAGTGGATGGCGACGCACCAGTCGTGGATGCCAAGGGCGACCGTGCGCCTCGCGCCTTTGGTCCGGGACTTCCCCGATCGCCGTCGGATCGACGTCATCTGGGCGGCCGCCCATTTCGAGCGTAC
>QHVP01000239.1:1632-2330 GCA_003222295.1 Acidobacteriota bacterium
TTCATCCTATGGCTCGGCTGGGAAGGAACCCGCCTGTCCCTGCCGCTGGACAGGCGCACCTCCCGAAGGAGGCCGAGGGATGACGCGGATCCTGCTCGCCGACGACCATCCGATCGTCCGCGAAGGCCTGCGCTCACTGCTCGAGAAGGAGCCGGGGTTCTCGGTCGTGGGCGAGACCGCAGACGGCCTCAAGGTCGCCGATCTCGTCGAGAAAACCCAGGCCGAGGTCCTCGTCCTCGACCTCCTGATGCCAGGGCTGGGTGGTCTCGACGTCGCCCGCGAGGTGGCCCGGCGCTCTCCGAAGACCCGCATCGTCGTTCTCTCCATGCACTCGAGCGAGGCATTCGTGCTGCGGGCCCTGAGGAACGGCGCCTCGGCCTACGTCCTGAAGGACTCGAGCATGACGGAGCTGGTGCGAGCGGTACGCGAGGTCCTGGCCGGCCGCCGGTACCTCAGCTCCCGCCTGTCCGAGAGAGCCATCGAGACCTACATCAACCGTGCGGACGGGGGAGCGGTGGACATCTACGAGACGCTCACGACCCGCGAGCGGGAAGTGCTCCACCTGGCGGCGGAGGGCCTCAGCAATCCGGCCATCGGCGAGCGGCTGCACATCAGCGCGCGCACGGCGGAGGTCCACCGTGCCCACATCATGGAGAAGCTGGGTCTGCGCAACCGCACCGACCTGATCGCCTATGCCC
>QHVP01000240.1:0-22930 GCA_003222295.1 Acidobacteriota bacterium
CATCGAGGCCACCAAGGAGATCACGCTGGCCGTGCTGGCCACCACCCTCTCCCTGGTCATCATCTTCCTGCCCATCGCGTTCATGAACGGCTACGCCCGCCGCTACGTGAACCAGTTCGGCTGGACGATGGCGTTCTCCATCCTGGTCTCGATGCTCGTGAGCTTCACGCTCACGCCGATGCTCAGCTCGCGGCTGCTTCGGCGCCCGCCGGAAGGATCCAAGGACCACGAGGAGAAGGAGTCCTCGACCACCGCAAGGCCGTGATGGCCATGGGGCTGGGCACGTTCCTGCTCGTCTTCCCCCTGAACTACCTGGTCGGCCGCGACTGGATCCCCCCGGACGACCAGGGCGAGCTGAGCGCGATCCTGAACCTGCCCGAGGGCTCCTCCCTGGACGCGACCGTGCGCGTCTCCACCGACCTCGCCCAGAAGATCTCCGCGCTCAAGGGCGTCGAGTTCGTCAACCCCTACGTCCACGAGGGCGCGATCCTCAGCCATTCGCACATCTACGTGAAACTGGTGGACCTCGGCAAGCGCAACTTCACGAACCTGGACGCGGCGGCGGAGGTGCGGAAGATCTGCGCCACCATCCCCAACCTGCGCTACAAGGTCATGATCCCGTCCGCGCTGGGCGGAGGGGAGAACTTCTTCCCCATCCGCGCCCTGATCCTGGGACCCGACTTCAACGAGGTGGCCCGGCTTTCGAAGGAAGCGGCCGCGCGCATCCGCCGCATCCCCGGGCTCACCGACGTGGACACCAGCGTGAGCGTCAACAGCCCCGAGCTGGAGGTCAAGATCGACCGCCAGCGCGCCTCCGACCTGGGCGTGCGCGCGTCCGACGTGGGCAACGCGGTGCGCCTCATGATCGCGGGCCAGGACCAGATCTCGACCTACAAGGAGGGGGACGAGCAGTACGACGTGACCCTCCAGCTCCTGCCCGAGCAGCAGAAGAACCCCGAGATCCTGTCCCGTCTCGCCATCCCGTCCTCCAAGGTCGGCCAGGTACGGCTCGACAACATCGCGTCGATCGAACGCGGCGTGGGCCCCGCGCGCATCGAGCGCTACAACCGCCAGTTCCAGGTGCAGATCTACGCCAACAACGCGCCCGGCTTCCCGCTCGACGCGGCGGCGCGGGCGGCCGGCGACGAGATCCGCAAGGCGGGCCTGCCTCCGGGCTATGGCTTCAAGTTCACGGGGTCGGTGAAGATCCTGGACGAGACCACGCGCAACCTCATCATCGCGTTCCTGCTCGCCTCGATCTTCATGTACATGGTCCTGGCCGCGCAGTTCGACAGCTTCCTCCACCCGTTCACCATCATGCTCTCGCTCCCCCTGGCCATCCCGTTCGCTTTGTTCTCCCTCTGGGTCACCGGGCGCACGCTGAACCTCTGGAGCTCGCTGGGCGTGCTGTTGTTGCTCGGGATCGTGAAGAAGAACGGCATCCTGCAGGTGGACTACACGAACAAGCTGCGCGAGGAGGGGATGACGCTGCGCGAGGCCATCCTCCAGGCCAACCACGTCCGCCTGCGGCCGATCCTGATGACGACGCTCGCGATCGTGGCCGGCCTCATCCCGACCGCGCTGGGCATCGGCGCCGGATCCGCCCAGCGCTCCGCGGTCGCGGTGACGATCATCGGCGGCCAGATGCTGTGCCTCCTCCCGACCCTGCTCATCACGCCCGTGGCCTATTCGCTGCTGGCGGAGGCGGAGAACCCCGAAACGCAATCCCCTGGCGTTGACTCGCGAGCCGCTGGAGTCGAGCCGCGCGTATTCCACGCGGATGCCGACGTACTTGACGACCAAGGCCGCGCCGACGAAGGCCACCAGGCCGCGCTCCCGCGGAAGCTCGGGAACAGGATCGTGTCGAGCGTCTTGAGCGACTCCTTGATGTACGCGTTGCAGTGCGCTTCCTTCCGGTTGGCGACGCCGCATCCGCCGGGATGGGTGAGCACGCGCTCGGCGGGATTGATGAAGGCGAGGCGGGCGCCAGCCTCGAGTTGCAAGGGGCCCAGGCGCGGCGAGTAGTAGCTCAGGCCGGCCGCTTCCCAGAAGTTGTACTTCCCGGGGGTGTTCGGGTTGGCGTCCGGGCCAGGCACGTACGCCCGCGAGATGACCGGATACGGGTAGGCGCCGATCTCGATGCCGATGCTTCCCAACCGATCGCTTCTCCCCGCGCGATCGAGAGCGTAGAGAGGCCAGCGGCCGTAGATGCCGGAGGCCACGTAGTGATCGAGGTCCTCCGCCGAGTGCGCGAGGCCGACCTGAAGCGTCCAGGAATCCTTCGGCTTGCGAACGGTCTTGCCCGACGGCCTCTCGTCCGCCCAGGAGCGGGCGCTGACGGCCAGCACCAGACAGACGGCGACGAGGGCATCACCCAACATCGCGCCATCATAGAGTGGGCCACGGCCGTCAAAGGTCTGGATCGACGGCGGCGATACGGTACCGGTAGAAAAATGCGGACGGTGGACCGCGGGCGGCGGTCCACCGTCACGCGAAGGGGCGCTACGGGCAGGTCGGGGAGATGTGCTTGAGGCCAGAAACCTTCAAGTGGTTCTCTCCCTTCTCCTCCTTCTTCTCCATCTTCTCTTGGGCCTTGGTCTCCTTCTTCCCTCCCATTGCGTGCGCGTGCTCCGCCGCTTCGGCCGCGCCCGCGCTCACGGACATACCCGAGACCTCGACCTTGTGGCCGACGTGCTCGGACATCTTCAACGCGGCGGGCGCTCCCACGAGCTCCCAGTCCCCGCCGCCGGTGACGTGCGTCAGCTTGAACGTATTGGCTTCATCGCCCTTCTCGAGACATCCGGTCAGGCTCTTGGCGGCGCCGGCGTGATGCACCGCCGCCTTGGTGGCGGCGCCCGCCGCCATGGCCATGGCGCAGGAGATGACGAGGGCCCCGATGACGATGCGCTTCATTCGACTCCTCCTCCGGCAGGAAAGGCCGGGTTCGATTCCAGCGTACGGGAAGCCGGAGGTCGTGGGGAGAGGCCGCGCGCGAATCCCGAACCGTCCCCGGCCGCGGCCTGGTTGCAAGGGAGGACGGATGGCGACGACAATCGGCGGGCCCCCATGAGACCTCACCTCCTGGCCGCGGTCCTGGCCCTGTCCTGGCCGTTGGGCGCCCTCCGCGCGGACGAATTCGACGCCCAGGCTGCTCTCTTCCGGTATGACGCTGCCGCCGACCTGAAGGTGGAAGAGGCGGGCGTCGAGAAGCAGGGCACGGCCGCGGTCCACGACATGCGCTTCACTCCCGTGCCCGGCGCGGCGCCGGTCAAGGCCTACGTCGTCGTGCCGGAAGGGAAGGGGCCGTTTGCGGGCGTGCTGTGGGTGCACTGGCTCGGCGAGCCCGCGACCACGAACCGCACCGAGTTCCTCCAAGAGGCGACCTCTCTCGCTCCCAAGGGCGTGGTCTCGCTCCTGGTCGACGCGATGTGGTCGGCGCCGGAGTGGTATGCGGGGCGCGTGCCCGAGCAGGACTACGACAACTCGATTCGGCAGGTGATCGCGCTCCGCCGCGCGATGGACCTGCTCGTGTCACGGCCCGACGTGGACAAGGCCCGGATCGGCTACGTCGGCCACGACTACGGCGGCATGTACGGGATGATCGCGAACGGGGTGGACCGGCGCGCGCGTGCATTCGTGTACATCGCGGTCGTCCCCTCCCTCAACGATTGGGCTTTCTTCGCGCAGCAGCCGCCTTCGAAGGCCGCTTACCTCCGGCAGAACGCGGTGCTGGAGCTGACCGATTACCTGCGCCAGGTGAAGAACGCGAGCACGCTCTTCCAGTTCGCGAACAAGGACGTGTACGTGTCGCGCGCGGACACCCAGGTCGTGATGGGTGCGACGTCCGCGCCGAAGGAGCGGCGGTTCTACGATGCCGACCACGCCATGGCCGTGCCCGAGGCCGTCACCGACCGGGATGCGTGGCTCTTGAAGGAGCTCGGGCTGGGCGGGCCGGGCCTGCCGCCGCTGCCGTCGCCGTCCCCCCGGTAGTCTTCGCGGAGCGGTCGCCTCCCTTCCGCTATCGCCTACGCACGGACCTCGCTCATGAGCGCGAGAAGGTTCTCATCGGGGTCCCGGAAGAACGCCATCCAGAGCTCGTGGTCCGGCATTCGCGCGATCAGGTGGGGTCTTGCTTCGAAGGCAACGCCGCGGGCGGTCAAGGTCTCGAAAGCCGCCTGGAGGTCCGGGACCTTGTAGTAGATGACCGAGCTGTAGTTCCTGGCCTGCGCCTTCGCGGGAGCGTCCAGCATCAGGCGGACGCCGGCGCAGTCGAAGAAGCCCAGGCCCGGTGGCGCCTGGAAGAGGAATCGCATTCCCAGGACGTCGCGATAGAAGGCGATGGCCCGCGCAACATCGGCGACCGGGACGGCAATCTGTCCGATCTGGGCGAGGCCAAAGTTGGCTTGCGGAGAGCTGGCCATGAGAGGTCCTCCCGTCATTTCGTGGTCAGACCAGTGCCACCTGCTTGCAGAGGTAGATCATCTGACCCGCGTGATGGTCGGCGTGGGCCGCGCAGCGCAGGAACATGGCGAGCCTGTCCGCGACATCCTCGGCGCCCACACCACTGTAGGGGGCACGCCAATCGGCCTCACCCTGCGCGGCGAGTGTCGCGAGGACCATGTCCACCGCGCGGTCGAAGTCCCGGAGGACCTCGTTCTTGGGCCGCCGAGCCGTGTCGGCGAACTCACGCGGCCGGTCTCGGACGTAACCAGATCCGGCGATCTGCGCTCCGACGTAGTAATCGAGATTGCCGGTCAGATGGAGCAGCAGGTGTCCGACCGAATTCCCAAAGGCGAACGGCCGGCGCCAGAGTTGCTCGTCGGAGAGGGGCTCGACGAGGCCATGCACGTTGCGCCTCACGCGGTCGTAATGAGCGGACAGGCTCCGGCCGACGAGCGTGGAAAGGGTTTCCGTCACCGGCGCCTATCGTGCCGACGCGGCCTTCTTCTCCGGCTCCTTGGCCGCCGCTGCGGACTTCACGTCGCCCTCCGGCGTGACCACGACGGAATCGAGGAACGGGATCATCGCGCGCAGCTTCGCCCCGACCTCCTCGATCGGCTGCGACCGTTCCTGCTTGCGTCGCGCGTCGAACCAGGGCCGGCCGGCTTCGTTCTCGGCGATCCAGCGCTTGGCATAGGCTCCGGAGCGGATCTCCTCGAGCATCCGTCCCATTTCCTTGCGCGTCGCGTCCGTCACCAGGCGGTCGCCGCCCGTGTAGTCGCCGTGCTCGGCCGTGTCCGAGATCGAGTAGCGCATGTACGACAGCCCGCCGCGGTACATGAGGTCCACGATCAGCTTCAGCTCGTGCATGCACTCGAAGTAGGCGATCTCCGGCTGGTAGCCGGCCCTGGTCAGGGTCTCGAACCCGGCCTTGACCAGCGCGGAGACGCCGCCACACAGGACCGCCTGCTCCCCGAACAGGTCGGTCTCCGTCTCCTCCGAGAACGTCGTCTCGATGACGCCGGCGCGCGTGCAGCCGAGTCCCTTGGCGTAGGCCAGCGCGGTCTCGTGCGCGTGGCCGCTGGCGTCGTTGTGGACGGCGAGCAGCGCGGGCGTGCCCTGGCCTTCCTTGAAGACCTCGCGCACGCGGTGCCCCGGTGCCTTGGGCGCGATCATCGACACGTCGACGCCCGCGGGCGGGACGATGGTGCCGAAGCGGATGTTGAAGCCGTGGGCGAACATCAGGGTCTTGCCCGGTTTGAGGTTCTTCTCGACGGACTCGCGGTACAGCTTGGCCTGCCCCGTGTCGGGGGTCAGGATCATGATGACGTCCGCGGCCTCCGCCGCCGCGGAGGGCGCGAGCACGGTGACGCCGTCCGCCTGGGCCTTCGCGCGCGAACGGCTGCCCTCCGGCAACCCGACCACCACGTCCACGCCACTGTCGCGCAGGTTGAGCGCGTGCGCGTGCCCCTGGCTGCCGTACCCGAGGATGGCGACCTTCCGCCCCTTCAAGTTCTCGAGGTCCGCGTCGTTGTCGTAGTAGATCCGCGCCATTGTTTCTCCTTTTATCTCAGGGGGGCACTCACGCGTCATCTCCGATGGGCGTCGCGACCCCCCCTGAAACCCCCTCGCACGCCGCCGCCGCGGCGCGGCGCCGGCGTGCTCTACGTGTCCCTCGATTTGGTCAGACGGTCGGCTGAGCTCCGTTGCCGCTCGTGGGCTGGTCCATGTCCGCTGCGCGCGTCTTCACGTCCGCCTTGCTTCCGCGCACCAGGGCCACCTTGCCCGTCCGTACCATCTCCAGGATCCCGCGCTCGCGCAACAGGTCCACCAGGCCGTCCACCTTGCCTTCGTCGCCGGTGACTTCGACGATCACGGACTCCGGGGCCACGTCCACGATCTTGCCGCGGAAGATCGCGACCAGGTCCGCCATCTGTGAGCGCTCGCCGGGCGCGCAGCGCACGCGCACCAGGGCGAGGTCGCGCGACACCGTGGGCCGATGGGTGACGTCCTCGACGTCGAGGACCGGGACCAGCTTGCGCAGGTTCTCCGCCACCAGGGCCGCCGGCGTGCGCCGCGTGTCGACGACGATCGTCATGCGGGAGACGCCGGAGGCCTCGCTGTGCCCGACGGTCAGGCTGTCGATGTTGAAGGCGCGCCGCCGGAACAGGCTGGCCACCCGGTTGAGGACGCCGGGCTCGTCGAGGACGCGCGCGACCAGGGTATGCTTCATGCCGTGACTCCCTCTTCCGTAGCCGGCCGCCGGATCATCGCGTGCAGATCCGCGCCCGCCGGCACCATCGGATAAACCGCCTCTTCCTTCTCGACCCGGAAGTCGATGAGGGCGGGTTCGCCGGAGGCGCGCACGGCCTGGACGGTCGACGCGATTTCCGCCCGCGTCGTGACGCGATGGCCGGCGATGCCGTAGGCCTCGGCCAGCTTCACGAAATCGGGGGACAGCATCGGGGTGGAGGCGTAGCGCTTGTCGTAGAAGAACTCCTGCCACTGCCGGACCATCCCCAGGTAGCCGTTGTTCACGACCGCGATCTTGATGTCCAGCTTCTCCTGCTGCAGGGTGGCCAGCTCGCACTGCGTCATCTGGAAGCCGCCGTCGCCGGCGATCACCCACACCTCCGCGTCCGGCCGCGCCATCTTGGCCCCGATGGCCGCGGGCAACGCGAATCCCATCGTGCCCAGGCCGCCGGAGGTGATGAGCGTGCGCGGCTTCTCGTGACGGTAGTACTGAGCTTCCCACATCTGATGCTGGCCGACGTCGGTCACCACCACCGCGCCGCCCTCGGTGGCCGTCCAGAGGTCGTGCATCACGTGCGCGGCGTAGAGGTGGCCGTTGTCCGGCTGGTGCACGATGTCCCGGGTCCGGGTCTCGTTCTGGCCACCCAGGATGCGGATGCGCCAGGCCTCGTGGCGCTTGGACGGAACGTGCGGGAGCAGGGCCTCGATCACCCCCCGCAGGTCGCCCACGATGCCGACGTCCACGGGCACGTTCTTGCCGATCTCGCTGGGATCGATCTCGACGTGGATCTTCTTCGAGTGCTGGGCGTAGGTCGCGAGCTTGCCCGTCACGCGATCGTCGAAGCGCATCCCGAAGGCGAGGAGGAGGTCCGCCTCCTGGATGGCCGTGTTGACGTAGGCCTCGCCGTGCATGCCCATCATGCCCAGGCACAGCGGGTGGCTGGCGGGGAAGCCGCCCAGCCCGAGCAGGGTCAGGGCCACCGGGGTGTCCGTCTTCTCGGCGTAGGCCTGGAGGACGGCGGAGGCTCCCGAGCGCATCACGCCCTGGCCGGCGAGGATGAGCGGCCGCTGCGCCTGCGCGATCAGCTCGGCCGCCTTGGCCAGGTCCTCCCAGCGCACCATCGGCACCTGCTTGTCGCCCGGCAGCTCGATCGTCTCCGGCCACACGAACTCCGTCTGCGCCTGCTGCGCGTCCTTGCAGATGTCGACCAGGACGGGGCCGGGGCGGCCGTGCCGCGCGATGGCGAAGGCCTCCCGCACCGAGTGCGCGACGTCCTTCGCCTCCGTCACCAGCACGTTGTGCTTGGTGATGGGCAGGGTGATGCCGGTGACGTCCGTCTCCTGGAAGGCGTCGGTGCCCAGGACCTTGGAAGGAACCTGGCCAGTGATGAACACGGTGGGGATCGAGTCCATCATCGCGGTGGCGATGCCGGTGGTGAGGTTCGTCGCCCCCGGACCGGAGGTGGCCACGGCCACCCCGACGCGCCCGCTGGCCCGGGCGTACCCGTCCGCCATATGGGCCGCCCCCTGCTCGTGCCGCACCAGGACGTGCCGGATCGGGTACTGCAGCAGCGCGTCGTAGGCGGGAAGGATGGCGCCGCCCGGGTATCCGAAGACGGTGTCGACGCCCTCGCGCACCAGGCATTCCCACAGGATCTGCGCGCCGGTCAGGTTCACATGCACCCCCAAAAACAAAACCCCCGAGGTTTCCCTCGGGGGTCTCTGTCGATCTCGACTTGCCGCTGTCTAGATCCCAGATCCCCCGAGCGGGGTAATCAGGACCAGGACCAGGACCAGCAGGAAAAGGGACACGAAACCGTTCGCGGAAACCTGCGACCGGATTCGTCCCACCGAGATCATCGAAGTGCCCGAATTCTAGGCAGCTGCGCCGACGCTTGTCAAGCGGGGCCGCTTGGGGGCGGGCTCTCGCGCAGGGCGTTCGTGCGGTAGGCGGCGACCAGGCTCTCGAGGAGCCCGATCTCGGCCCGGATCTCCGTGCCCCGCTCCGTGTCCGCGACGCGCCGCGGCCGTTCCCATTCGCGCACCACGGCGATGGTCGGGATGATGTCGACGCCCTCGCGCACGGCCGCGTCCACGGAGTCGAAGTGATGGTGCCGGCCGATGAACGTGCGGTCCGCCTCCAGCACCAGCGTGTACCCGTGGTCCCCGTAGGCCTGCGAGAAGGCGCCGTCGATGGTGATGGCCTTGCCGCTGCGCTTGAGCGGGTCCTCGCCCTTGTCGATCTTGACCGGCACGTGGCCGTTGACGATCAGGCCCCGCGCCGGATCGCAGCCGAACTCGCGAAGGATGCGCTCGCAGAAGGCGGCCTCGTGGATCAGCTTGAAGTAGGGGTTCTTCGTCTCGTGGTGGGTCTCGGGGTCGGCGACGAGGTCGCGCTCGAAGGTGGTGATGCGGTCCTTGCCGAAGGTGGGCGCGAGGGGCCCGCTCCACAGGTACCACAGCAGGTCGAGGTCGCGGGGGTCGTGCGCGCCGAGGCTGCGCACGACCACGCGCTCGAGGGCGTCGAACAGCGGGCGGCCCGCGCGGGGCTCCCCGTCCACGGTCATGGGCAGGAAGCGACCCTCCTCGTCCACGGGGACGCATCCATGGAAGATGAGGTGATCGTCCCGGCGCAGCCACATCGATCCGCGCTCGACCAGGAACTTCACGTGCTGCCAGAGCTGCGGGCTGGCCAGGAACGAGCGGCGCAGGCGGTCCATGCACTTGCGTTCCTCGGCGGAGAGCTCCTCCGGATGGGCGGGGTCGAAGGTGGGAAAGCTGCGGTCGCGCAGGGCGTGGACCTTCCCGTCGATCTCCACCGTCCCCGCGTCGGGGTCGAGCCGGCGCATCAGCCGCCGGTGGTCCATCTGCCAGCCCGGGTTGCGCGCGATCGTCTGTCCCTCCAGCTTCCACTGCATGACGGCGGCCGCCTTCTGCATGCGCGCCATCGTGTCGGTCTCGCGCAGGCCCGTGCCCTTGGGGATGAAGGACTGCGCGGGATCGTCCTGGTAGACGGTGCGCACGAGGTGCTCGAGGGGCTGCAGGGTGATGCCGTAGCCCTCCTCGAGCTGCGAGAGCCGCCGGTAGCGAATCGAGATGCGCAGCACGTGCGCGATGAGCGCCTCCTGGCCCAGGGCGGCGCCGATCCAGGCCACGTCGTGGTTCCCCCAGGTGAAGGAGACGCTGGGCTGGTGTCGGAGGTACTCGAGGACGCGGTCGCCCCTCGGCCCGCGGTCCACGCAGTCGCCGGCCACGATCAGCTCCGACACCGCGAGGTCGCGCACGAGGCGGACGATCAGCCGGATCAGGTGCTGGTCCCGGCCCGCGCGCACCAGCGGCTCGATGAGGGCGCGGACGTACTCCGGACCGCGCGCGGGATCGTGCAGCAGCTCACGGAGGAGGTCGGCGTATTCGGTGGGGAGCAGGCGGCTCAGGTGGGCCACCGGATACCGGGAGGCGAGGGCGCGGACGACGGTGAAGAGGTCTTCCAGGACGCGCTGGGCGAAGGCCTGCCGCCGCGCCGGATCGGTCAGCTCCGGCTGCAGGCGCTCCAGCATCTCCCGCGGATAGAAGATGAGGGCGAGCAGGTCCTGCAGCTCGGTCTTCGACATCCGCTGGCCGAAGAGGCTCTCCACGAGCGGCCGCAGCGTCCCGGAGGCGTTGTTCACGACGTGGCGCAGCTTCACGTCCTCGCCGTGGACGTCGCTGACCACGTGCACCGCCCCCTTGGGCAGCGTGAGCTCGGCGCTCAGACGCGCGATTTCGGCCAGGGCGGCGTCGGGGTTCGTGAAGCGCCGGGCCAGCGGCCGCAGCGCGGCCAGTTCCATGTCGTTCATGGTTCGACCTCGATCCGCATCCAGAAGTCACGCGCCTGGCCGGGCGGCACGTCCAGCCGCCGATCGGTGTTCACCGTGTTGTTGGGGCCGTAGAACGGCTCCAGGCAGACGAAGTCGCGGCCGGGCTGCAACCACAGCTGCAGGTGCCGCAGGGTGGGGGAGAAGGAGAGGCGCAGCCCGCCGAGGCCGGGCAGGTCGAACCGGGCGCGGCCGCTCACGGGGGCCTCGAGGCCGAAATCGAACTCCCGCGCATCCGTGAACTGCTGGGCGGGGCGCAGCCCCGGCACGTCCGCCGTCACCTCCGCCTTGCGACCGGCCGGGCAGCGGAAGTACGGATGCCATCCCGGTGAGATGGGCAGCGGCGGGTTC
This sequence comes from Acidobacteriota bacterium, assembly GCA_003222295.1. Taxonomy (GTDB): domain Bacteria; phylum Acidobacteriota; class Vicinamibacteria; order Fen-336; family Fen-336; genus AA29. The sequence goes on from QHVP01000240.1 coordinate 10,899, forward strand.
CCCTTGTTGTGCACGAGCAGCTCGACCTGAAGGCCGCGGGGAAGGAGCTGCACGCCGTACTCGACGTCGTAGTCATACGGATACTTGGCCCGCGACTCGTCGTCCTGGACGAGGCCGAGCCGCACGCCGTCCGCGCGCTGCTCGCGCACGGCCCATGGCTTGTTGCGCCCGAAGCCGTGCTGCGTCATGCGTGTGTCCGCGGGCCGGAACCGTTCATCCTCCAACTTTCCCGCGAACGGAAAGAGGATGGGAATGCCGCCGCGGACGTTCTTGGCCGGATCCTCGAGGGTGGCGCGGTCCAGGAACAGCACGTCGCGACCCTCGACCTCGAGCGCGGCGACGAGGCCGCCTCGCCCGGGCACGATCTGCGCGGTCACGGCCCCGTGCGCGAGCGCGAGAGTTTCTTGGGGCAAGGCCGGATTCTATCTCCGGCGAGGCGCCCGCGTCCGACGCGACGGCCCGCGGATCCTGGGTTAGCCTTCGCCCCTGGAGGTTTCATGAGAATCTGGTCAGCCGCCCTCGAAGCCGTGGGCCTTCTCGCCGTCGCCGGACTCCTCGCGTCTTTGGCGGCGGCCGCGCCGCCGGTGGCGCGGCCGAAGCTCTCCGCCCACGACGCGGAGGCCAAGGCGCTCCTGGCCAAGATGACGCTCGAGGAGAAGGTCGGCCAGATGACGCAGGCCGAGCAGGACAAGCTCTCCGACGTGAAGGACATCCAGACCTACTTCCTGGGCTCGCTCCTCTCCGGGGGCTCGTCGGATCCCAAGGCGGGCAACAGCCTGCAGGCCTGGACGGACATGTATGACGCCTACCAGAAGGTCGCGGTGCAGACGCGTCTCAAGATCCCGATCCTCTACGGGGTGGACGCCGTCCACGGCCACAACAACGTGCTCGGCGCCGTCGTCTTCCCGCACAACGTCGGCCTGGGCGCCACCCGCGACGCGAAGCTGGTGGAGGAGATCGGGCGCATCACGGCCGAGGAGGTGAGGGCCACCGGGATCCAGTGGGCGTTCGCGCCGTGCGTGGCGGTGGCGCGCGACGAACGCTGGGGCCGGAGCTACGAGAGCTTCTCGGAAGACCCGGCCCTGGTCGCGGAGCTGGGGGCGGCGGCCGTGCGCGGGCTCCAGGGCGCGGACCTCAAGGACCCGCTGCGCGTGCTCGCCTGCGCCAAGCACTACGTCGGGGACGGCGGGACCTCCTGGAACTCCTCGCCGCACCTCGCCGCCCAGGGCGCCCGTCTCGACCAGGGCGACACCCGCCTCAGCGAGGCCGAGCTGCGGCGGATCCACCTGGCCGGCTACCCGGCGGCCATCGCCGCCGGTGTCGGCTCGATCATGCCCTCGTACAACCGCTGGAACGGCGAGAGGGTGTCCGGCAGCAAGCGGCTCCTCACGGACATCCTGAAGACCGAGCTCGGCTTCGAGGGCTTCCTGATCTCCGACTACAACGCCCTCGACCAGCTCCCCGGCGACCGGCGGGCCCAGGTCAAGCAGTCGATCAACGCCGGCATGGACATGGTGATGGTCCCGGAGAAGTACAAGGAGTTCTACGCCGCCCTCAAGGACCTCGCGGAGAAGGGCGAGGTCCCCATGTCACGCATCGACGACGCGGTGCTGCGCATCCTGCGCGTGAAGTTCGCCATGGGGCTGATGGACGCCGGGCGCTCCCCTCTGGCCGACCGTTCGCTACAGGCGCGCTTCGGATCGCCCGCGCATCGCGAAGTCGCGCGGCGCGCCGTGCGCGAATCGCTGGTGCTGTTGAAGAACGACAAGAAGACGCTTCCCCTTTCGAAGACGGCCAAGCGGATCGTGGTGGCGGGGAAGAACGCGGACGACATCGGCAACCAGTGCGGTGGATGGACGATAGACTGGCAGGGCAAGAGCGGCCCGGTCATGCCGGGCGGTACGACGATCCTGGCCGCCCTGAAGGCGGTGGCGAAGGGCGGCGGGGTGACGTTCTCGAAGGACGGCTCGGGGGCGGCCGGTGCCGACATCGGCGTGGTCGTGGTCGGCGAGACGCCGTACGCGGAATTCAAGGGCGACCGCGAGGACCTCTCCCTGGACAAGGAGGACCTGGCCGCGATCGCGAACGTCAAGAAGGCGGGGATCCCGGTCGTGGTGGTGGTCGTATCGGGGCGTCCGCTGATCCTCGGCGACGCGCTCACGCAAGCGGACGCGCTGGTCGCGGCCTGGCTGCCGGGCACGGAAGGACAGGGCGTGGCCGACGTGCTCTTCGGCGACTACAAGCCCACCGGCAAGCTCTCGTTCACCTGGCCGCGCTCGATGGCGCAGATCCCGATCAACGTGGGCGACGCCACCTACGATCCGGAGTTCCCTTACGGGTTCGGTCTACAAGGCTTCCAGAGGTGATCGATTCCCGGTCCGCCCATCCGTGCGGACCGGACCTCGGATCGCGATCGTCTCGTCGCGCTCGCGGCGTCCCGCGGCCGCGTCCGTGTCCGGCTCGAACCAGGCGAGTCTCGAGCGCATGCGGACGACGTCGCCGACCACGATGAGGACGGGGGACGTCAAGGCTGCGTCCCGCGCCGCGGAGGCGAGCGTCCCCAGCGTCGCCACCACCGTTCGCTGGCGCCGAGTCGTGCCCGCCGAGATGGCGGCGGCGGGCGTGACTTCCGAACGGCCATGCGCCGCGAGCGCGGAGGTGACGCGTGGCAGCGCCGAGAGACCCATCAGCACGACCACGGTATCGGCTCCGGCCGCGCGTGCGATGGACTGCTCCGCCGCTCCGGGCGCCGCGCAAGCGGCGGTGACAATGGCGAGCGACGAAGCCAGCCGCCGGTCCGTCACCGGTATGCCGGCGTAGGCGGGCACGGCCAGCGCGGAGCTGACGCCGGGAACGATCTCGAAAGGGATCCCGGCGGCGGCAAGCGCGTCCGCCTCCTCCGATCCTCGGCCGAAGAGGAAAGGGTCGCCGCCCTTGAGCCGTACGACGCACCGGCCGCCGCGTGCGTGGGCGACCATGAGCGCCTCGATGTCCGGCTGCAGCGCCGAGCGGCCGTGTCCCTTCTTGCCCACGTCCATTCGCGTCGCGCCGGGACGGGCGAGGGCGATCACCTCGGGACTCACCAGGGCATCGAAGAGGACGACGTCGCACTGCTGGAGGATCCGATGCCCTCGGCGGGTCAGGAGGCCGGGGTCGCCGGGGCCGGCCCCTACGAGATAGACCGTCCCGGCTACGACGCTTGCTTCGTCCATGATCCGCGGGGATGAGCAAGAGCCCTGCCGGGCTCGCGCCGCGCGCGCGGCGTCTCCTCCCGATCGGCCTTAAGTATCCGGAATCGAAGGCTTCGTCATTCCCCCTGGCCCGCGCGGCATCTCGCCACCGTCCGACCGAGGCGTGGTCTCGCGCGCCGAGGACGACACTCCTGTCGCCTCGTCGAGGGACGACACCGGGGCGGCCGACGGGCGGAGCGCAAAGCGTCGCTCTCCGTCCGTGCCCACACGCACCATTGTGTCCGCGCCGCCAAGAGCGGACGACGAAAGTGTTTGCTCCGTGGCGCTGGGGTTAGCGCGGCGCGGGAGATCGATCGTCTTCCAAGAGACGGCAAACAAATGCGTCACGGCCAATGGCCGCGGCCTTGGGCCGGACGGCATGGCCGTTGCTCACGGCAGAAGACGTGACCGCGGAAGCATTGTCGCTCCCTGCTCCGGCCCCGCCGCTCGCGCGCACCCACTGCCCGTACTGCGCGCTTCAATGCGGAATGATCCTGCAGGGTCCGGCGGAGGCTCCGCGAGTCGAGGGCGATCCCTCGTTCCTCGTCAATCGCGGAGCGCTCTGCATCAAGGGATGGACTTCGGCCGGGACCCTGGCCCACCCGGAGCGCCTGACGCGGCCGCTCGTGAGGGGGCCGGACGGGCGTCTCGTCGCGGCCACCTGGGACGAGGCTCTCGACCGGATCGTGGAAGGCATCCGCGCGCTTCAATCGCTTCACGGGCGCGACTCGGTCGGGGTCTTCGGAGGCGGATCGCTCACGAACGAGAAGGCGTACCTGCTCGGCAAGTTTGCGCGGGTGGCGCTCCAGACGCGCTACATCGACTACAACGGCCGTTTCTGCATGTCCTCCGCGGCCGCGGCCGCGCTCAAGGCGTTCGGCGTCGACCGCGGGCTGCCCTTCCCCCTCGCCCACCTCGCGGGCGCGGGCGCCATCCTCCTCGCCGGCAGCAACCTCGCGGAGACGATGCCCCCGGTCATGCAGTACCTCGAGACGCAACGCGCGCGAGGGGGCACGCTGATCGTGGCCGATCCGCGGCGGACGCGGACGGCCGAGGCCGCCACCCTCCACTTGCGACTCACGCCCGGATCGGACGCGGCGCTCGCGAACGGCCTGCTGCACATCCTGATCCGGGACGATCTCCTGGACCGCGCCTACATCCGGAGCCGCACGGAGGGCTTCGAGCGGGCGCGCGCCATGGCCGCCGCCTACTGGCCGGGGCGGGTCGAGCGCATCACGGGCGTGCCGGAAGCCGACCTCGAGCGCGCGGCGCACCTGCTCGGGACCGCGCGCAGCTCGATGGTGCTCACCGCCCGCGGTCCGGAGCAGCAGGCGCAGGGCGTGTCCAACACGCTCGCGTTCATCAATGTCGCGCTCGCCCTGGGGCAGGTCGGCAACGCCTTCGGAGGATACGGGTGCCTGACCGGTCAGGGCAACGGCCAGGGCGGGCGTGAGCACGGCCAGAAGGCGGACCAGCTTCCTGGATATCGCCGCATCGACGACCCGGCCGCGCGCGCGCACGTGGCCGCAGTGTGGGGCGTGCGGGAGGAGGACATTCCGGGACCGGGCATCTCCGCTTTCGAGATGCTCGACCGGCTGGGCCCGGAGGGCGGGATCCGGTCGCTGCTCGTCTTCGGGTCGAACCCCGCCGTCTCCGCCCCCGATGCCGGTCGCGTCGAAAAGCGCCTGCGCAGCCTCGACCTCCTCGTCGTGAGCGACTTCTTCCTCTCGGAGACGGCCGCCCTCGCCGACGTGGTGCTGCCGTCGGCGCAGTGGGCGGAGGAGGAAGGCACCATGACCAACCTCGAGGGGCGGGTCCTCTTGCGGCGCCGTGCCGTCGCCCCGCCGGCGCACGTGCGCGACGACCTGCAGATCCTGTGCGCGCTCGCCGATCGCCTGGGCCGTGGGCGCTTCTTCTCCGACCCGGGGGCGCGCGCGGTCTTCGACGAGCTGCGGCGGGCCAGTGCGGGTGGTCCCGCGGACTATTCCGGGATCACCTACGAAAAGCTCGAGGCCCGGGCGGGCGTCTTCTGGCCCTGCCCGGCCGAGGACCATCCGGGCACGGCGCGCATGTTCCTGAAGGCGTTCCCACGCCCAGGAGGAAGGGCCCTCTTCCATGCCGTGTCGCACCTTCCAGCGGCGGAGGAGCCGGAGGCCACCTACCCCTTGTTCCTCACCACCGGGCGCGTCCTGGCCCAGTACCAGTCCGGCACCCAGACCCGGCGCGTGCCCGAGCTGACGGCGCTGGCCGCGCGTCCGCAGGCGGAGCTGCACCCGGCGCTCGCCCGCCGGCACGGCATCCGGGAGGGGGACACCGTGCGCGTGACCACGCGCCGCGGCCGCGCCACCTTCGAGGCACGGCTCACCGAAGCCATCCGCGAGGACACGGTGTTCGTGCCTTTCCACTGGGGTGGCGAGGGAAAGGCGAACGCGCTCACGAACCCGGCTCTCGACCCGACGAGCCGGATGCCCGAGTTCAAGGTCTGCGCCGCGCGGCTCGAGCGCGCGACCGCGGAGATCGTGTCCGAGGGGCCCGCAGGGGAGGGAAGAGGATGAACGACAAGCGGAAGCTGGTGGTGGTGGGCAACGGGATGGCGGGGGCGCGCCTGCTCGAGGACGTCGTGGCGCGCGGCGGGCGCGACCAGTTCGACATCGACGTATTCGGGGACGAGCCCTACGGCAACTACAACCGCATCCTCCTCTCCGGCGTCCTCTCCGGTACGCACGATGCCAAGGACATCTTCATCAACCCGCTCGATTGGTACGCCGAGAACGGCGTGACCCTGCACGCGGGGGCGCGGGTCTCGCGCATCGACCGCGAGACGCGCAGGGTGTACGCCGGAGGCGACCTCGCCTCCTCCTACGACGCGCTGGTGATCGCCACCGGCAGCAGCGCGTTCGTGCCGCCCTTCGAGGGCCTGCGCGGCGCGGACGGGCAGTTCAAGAAGGGCGTCTTCGTCTTCCGCACGCTCGACGACTGCGACGCCATCATGCGCCAGGCCGCGGTCTCCAAGCGGGCGGCCGTGATCGGCGGGGGCCTGCTGGGCCTGGAGGCGGCGCGAGGGCTCCTCAGCCTCGGCCTGGAGACGCATGTCGTGCACTTGATGCCGCATCTCATGGAGGTGCAGCTCGACGCGCCGGCCTCAGGGGTGTTGCACCGGACGCTGCGCGGGATGGGTGTCCACGTCCATCTCCAGAAGGCCACGACCGCGGTCCAGGGCGACACGGAAGTGACCGGCCTCCTCTTCCGGGACGGCTCGACCCTGGAATGCGACCTCCTCGTCGTCTCCGCCGGCATCCGGCCCAACGCGGAGCTGGCGCGGCAGGCCGGCCTCGAGGTCAAGCGCGGGATCGTCGTGGGCGACGACCTCGCGTCATCCGACCCCGCCGTCTACGCCGTCGGCGAATGCGCGGAGCACCGCGGGCAGGTGTACGGCCTGGTGGCCCCCCTGTGGGAGCAAACGAAGGTGCTGGCCGACCGCCTCACCGGACGCAACCCGGACGCCGTGTACCTCGGGTCGAAGGTGTCCACGAAGCTCAAGGTGATGGGGGTCGAGCTGGCGGTGATGGGGGTGAAGGACGTGGAAGGTCCCGACGACGAGCTCGTCACCTACAGCGAGCCGGCGCGCGGCGTCTACAAGAAGCTGATCGTGCGCGATGGCCGGCTGGCGGGGGCGATCGTGCTCGGCGACGGCGCGGTGGCGCCATCGCTCCTGCAGCTTTTCGACCGCGCGATGCCCCTCCCGGAGGACCGCTCGGACCTCCTTTTCGCGCGGGCCAGCGGGAGCGTTGCGGTGGACGCGGCCGCCCTGCCCGAGGAGGCACAGGTCTGCAACTGCAACGGGGTATCCAAGGCCCGCATCGTGAGCGCGGTGCAGGGGGGTTGCCGCACCCTGAAGTCGGTGTGCGACGCGACGCGCGCCGCCACCGGTTGCGGCTCGTGCAAGCCGCTCGTGCAGGCGGTGCTGGAGGCCGCGGCGGGGGCAGCGCTCGCCGACGACCCGGCCGCGCACTACTACGTGCCCGGCGTGCCGCTGGCGAAGCCTGATCTCGTGCGGGCCATCCGGGAGCGGGGGCTCAAGAGCGTCTCCTCCGTGTTCGCGGTGCTGGCGGGAGGGAAGGAGGATCCCGGGAGCAAGGCCGGTCTCGCCTCCCTCCTGAAGACGCTATGGCCGGACGGATACGAGGACGAGCGCGACGCCCGGTTCATCAACGACCGCGTCCACGCCAACATCCAGAAGGACCGAACCTTCAGCGTCATCCCGAGGATCTACGGCGGCGTCACTTCCGCCGCTGAGCTGCGACGCATCGCGGACGTGGCCGACAAGTACCAGGTACCGATGGTGAAGATCACCGGCGGCCAGCGCATCGACCTCCTCGGCATCACGAAGGAGAAGCTCCCCGCGGTCTGGAAGGACCTCGGCATGCCGTCGGGCCACGCCTACACGAAGGCGTTCCGCACCTGCAAGACGTGTGTGGGGACCGAGTTCTGTCGCTACGGCATCGGGGACAGCACCGGCCTCGGCATCGCGGTCGAGCGGCGCTTCCAGGGGATCGAGTCGCCGCACAAGATGAAGCTCGCCACCGCCGGCTGTCCCCGGAACTGCTCGGAGGCGACCACCAAGGACGTGGGGGCGGTCGCCATCGAAGGCGGCCGGTGGGAGATCTACGTCGGCGGGGCCGCCGGCTCGCGCGTGCGGAAGGGCGACGTCCTGTGCGTCGTCGACGACCACGACGACGTGCTCCGGTACATGGGACGCTTCATGCAGTACTACCGGGAGAACGCGAGGTACCTGGAGCGGACGTACGACTTCGTGGAGCGGGTCGGCATCGAGAGGCTCCGGCGTCTGCTCGTCGACGACGAGGAGAGGATCGCGGCCCGGCTCGACGCCGACATCCAGGCCGCGGTGGACGCGTACGTCGATCCGTGGCGGGAAGCGGACGCCCCCGTTCATCCCGCGCAGTTCAGGGACACCCTCGCGGAGCTGCCAGTCGGACCACCCCTAGCGGACTCCGGTGACGCAAATCCCCCTCGGAGAGGGCCGCCTCTTCGTGGTCGGCCGCCTCGTCGTCGCCATCTTCCGCACGCGCCGCGAGGGGCTCTTCGCGACGGATGCCTGGTGTCCCCATCGGGGAGGATCCCTGGCGGACGGGATCGTGGCCGACGGCACGGTCGTGTGTCCGATGCACGCGTATCGCTTCTCGCTCGCCACCGGCCAGCCGGAGGGCCATTCCTGCGGCGTCCTCTCGACCTTCGAGATCCGCCTGCGTCCGGACGGCCACGTGGCGCTGAGCGTGCCCGCGGCGGGCACGGCTTGAAGGGCCGTCGAGCGATGACTACTCCGCCGCCCGCCCGTGGGCACCTCCCGACCCTGATCGCCTGCTTCCTGCACTTCGACCTGAGCTTCATGTTGTGGGTGCTCCTGGGCGCGGTCGGCGTGTTCGTGGCCGACGACCTCGGACTTTCTCCCGCGGAGAAGGGACTCGTCGTGGCCCTGCCGCTGCTCACGGGCTCGCTCCTCCGCATTCCCGTGGGCTTCGCGAGCGACCGCTTCGGCGGAAAGCGGGTCGCGCTCTGCCTGCTGGCCCTGGTCGGCCTTGCCCTGACCGTCGCGTGGCGGGGCGCGCCGGGAATCCCCGCGCTCGTCATGGCGGCGCTCCTGCTCGGGGCGGGCGGCGCTTCGTTCGCGGTCGCGCTGCCGCTGGCCAGCCGGTGGTACCCGCCGGAGCGCCAGGGGCTCGTGATGGGGATCGCGGCCGCGGGCAACAGCGGCACCGTGCTCACGAACCTCGTGGCGCCGGCGCTGGCGGCGGTGATCGGCTGGCGCGGCGTGTTTGGCGCCGCCCTGTTGCCGCTCGCGGCCGTGGCCGTCGCCTTCCTCCTGATGGCCCGCGAGAGTCCCGACCGGGCGCCGGCGTCGATCGGCGAGACCTGGCGCGCCCTGCGCGAGTCGGACCTGTGGTGGTTCTGCCTGTTCTACGCCGTGACCTTCGGCGGATACGTGGGCCTCAGCACGTTCCTGCCCCTCCTTCTCCGTGACCAGTTCGCGGTGGACGTCCTGACCGCGGGCCGGCTCACCGCCGTCGCCGCTCTCGTCGGGAGCTTCAACCGTCCGTTGGGCGGCGTCATGGCGGACCGCTTCGGCGGCGTCCGCGTGCTGAATCTGGCCCTCGGCGGCATCGGCATCGTGTATGCGTTCGCCGCGCGTTTGCCGAGTCTCGGCTCGATGATGGCGCTGACCGTCCTCGGGATGGCCCTCTTCGGCATGGGGAACGGCGCCGTCTTCCAGCTCGTGCCGCAGAGGTTCCGGCAGCACATCGGCGCCGCGACGGGAGTCGTCGGCGCCGTGGCGCCTTCGCGCTCTTCGGCGTCGCGGCCCTGGGGGCTGCGGCCTGGCTGCAGTGGCTGGTCAGCCGCGAGGAAGGGTGGCGACGATCCTGGCGGCCCGCCCTCGACTTCGCCGACGAGGGGTAGGCGGCGAACGGGCCGCCGAGCCTCTCGCGCGGACCCGGGATGACCCCGGCGGATCCGAGAATGGCGAAGAAGACGAGCGCGACCTCGCAAAAGACAGCGAAGGAGAGGGCTTGCGGGATCCTCGAATTGCCCGTCACCTGAGGCAAGAGCATGAGCACCGCGGCCCTGTCGCACCTTTCCGATCGGGACCTCCTCGCCGAGGTGTCGCGTCTGGCCACCGGCCAGCGTGACGCCACCGTTTCGCTGATCGCGCACCTGGCCGAGCTGCACGCGCGCCGGCTTCACCAGCGCGCCGGCTTCTCCTCGCTCTACACGTATTGCCTGGAGGTGCTCCACCTCTCGGAGAGCGAGGCCTACGATCGGGTCAAGGCGGCGAAGCTCGTGCGACGCTACCCCACCCTGCTCACCCTTCTGGCCTCCGGCCAGATCAACCTGACCACGGTACGGCTCCTCGCCCCGCACCTGACGTTCGGCAACCATCGCGAGTTGCTGATGGCCGCCTGCGGCAAGCGCAAACGTGACCTTCAGGAGCTGGTGGCGCAGCGATTCCCGCAGGCGGACGTGCCCTTCTCGATCGTGCACTCCCTGTCGCCCGGCCGCTACCGGATCACCTTCACGGCCAGCGCCGCGACCTGCGAGAAGCTTCAGCTCGCGCAGGACCTGCCGCGCCACGTCATTCCCAGCGGCGACCCCGCGCAGATCTTCGAGCGCGCCCTGGACGTGCTCGTGAACGAGCTGGTCCGGGAGAGGTACTCCTCCACCGACCGGCCGCGGGCCAGCCGGGGGCAGGCGGACGACTCCCGTAACGTTCCGGCGGAGGTCAAGCGCGCGGTCCACATCCGTGACCTCGGCCGCTGCGCGTACGTGGGGCCGGATGGGCATCGCTGCGGAGAGCGGGCCTTCGTCGAGTTCCATCACATCCGGCCCTACGCCGCCGGCGGTCCGTCCACGGTGGACAACATCACGCTGCGGTGCCACGCCCACAACGGCTACGAGGCGGACTTGTTCTTCGGGCCCGCGCGCGAGTATGGGGGAGTCGCGGTGAGTTGAGGGACCGTGTCGGAACGGACGCGTTTTCGTTCCGGAACGAAAACGGCCGGAATTCCGGCGCGGCGGCTTATCTCTGCTTGCTGTCGCCGCGGGCGAAGATCGACGCCACGTAATTGAGGATGTCCACCGAGCAGACGTCGCAGTAGCCGTAGTTCTTGATGAGGCGGCCCTTCACGATGTCGATCTTCTCCTGGGTGTCCCTGTCCACCACGCTCGAGACGAGAGAGGTGAACTTGATCGAATCCTTCTGGTCCTCGAAGAGCTTCAGCTCCAGCGCCTTCTGCAGGCGCTCGTTCGTCCGGTAGTCGAACTGCTTGCCTTCCAGGGCGAGGGCGGCGATGTAGTTCATGATCTCGCGGCGGAAGTCGTCCTTCCGGCTCTCCGAGATGTCGATCTTCTCCTCGATCGAGCGCATGAGCCGCTCGTCGGGGTCGTCCTCCTGCCCCGTGAACTTGTTGCGGACCTTCTCCCGGAAGGTGTAGGCCTTGATGTTGTCGACGTAGTTGCCGCAAAGGCGTCCGATGGCCTCCTCGTCCGCGGAGATGGCCTTCTGCACCTCGTTCTTCACCACGTCCTCGTACTCCTGCTTCACCATCGAGAGCAGCTCGCGGTAGCGCTTGCGGATCTCCTCGCGGGTGATGAGGCTGTGGTGGTGCAGCCCGGACTCGAGCTCGTTGAGGACCATGAACGGGTTCACGCAGGTACCGGTGTCGTCGCGCACGATCGCGTTCGAGATCTTGTCCTGGATGTAGCGCGGGGAGATCCCGTCCATGCCCTCGCGCGGCGACTCCTCGCGGAACTCCTTGACGTTGTCCTCGGTGAAGCCGGGCAGGCTCTTGCCGCCATACAGCTTCAGCTTCTGCATGAGCGTGATCTGCGCCTTCTTGGGCTCTTCGAGGCGCGTCAGCACCGCCCACATGGCACCCATCTCGATGGTGTGGGGCGCGATGTGCTTGCCCGTGATCTGGCGGTCGTTGAAGTCGCGGGCGTAGATCTTGACCTCGTCCTGCCAGGCCGTGTTGTAGGTGATGTCGATCTTGACCGTGCGGTCACGGAACGCTTCCATCAGCTCGTTGTTCTGCAGCTTCCGGTATTCGGGCTCGTTGGTGTGGCCCGCGATCACCTCGTCAATGTCCGTCTGGGGAAACTTCTTGGGCTTGATCTTGTGCTCCTGGGAGGCCCCGAGCAGGTCATAGAGGAACGCCACGTCCAGCTTCAGGATCTCGATGAACTCGATGATCCCGCGGTTGGCGATGTTGAGCTCGCCGTCGAAGTTGA
>QHVP01000240.1:22996-25323 GCA_003222295.1 Acidobacteriota bacterium
ACGTGGCTGGTCACCTTGTCCCAGTCACCTTCGTACTGGGTCATCAGGTCCTGGTACGTCTTGCGGCAGAATGGGCACAGGCTGCCGGTGTGGACGATCCGGTAGTCGCGCGGCTCGAGGCGCCGGTTGATCTCCGCGTAGACGACCTCCTGGCTCTCCAGCGGGATCAGGTGCAGCGGGTCCTCGTGCATCGGGCACCACTGCACGGTCTCGTGCCCGATGGCGTTGAGGTCGGGCTTCCATCCGAAGGTGTAGAGGGCGCCCTCCGGCTGGCCCGAGTACTGCTCGGTCCCCTTCTTGAGGAGGCGGGCGATGGTGGATTTCGACGAGCCCACCGGCCCGTGCAGGAGCAGGATGCGCTTCTCGGTGCCGTAGCCGAAGGCGGCGGACTTGATGTTGTGGACGAGCCGCATGAGGGGGGCGTCCAGGCCGAACACCGCGTCACGTCCGTTGTCGACGGGATCGTCGAAGAGACGATAGTGCGCGTAGCGCTCGTGCTGGCGCGTGTACTCCGTCACCCCGTGCGAGAGGATCATGTCGTAGAGCCGCTGGTAGGCATTGCGCGCCACCCGCGGGTTCGCCATGACGACCTCCATGTAGTCGGCGAGCGTGCCCGTCCAGTGGCGCTCGCGATATCCCTGGAGGTCCTGCTTCTGCTGCCTTTGCCCGGTCAGGGCGTGGCGCCCCGATCCCGCTTCGACTCGATGCGTACGGCCGAGGATCAGGGTACGGTAGGACGCGGCCGCGATGCAAGGGCCGCCGGGAATGCCGTTGACACGGCCGCGGGCGGGGGCACACACTGGCCATAGACAAAGACATGGGCCAGAAGCTCCTGCCGGTCGGCGAGTACGTCGACCACCTGAAATCGTTCGAGCGAGAGCCGATCACTCGGGATCGTGTGCTCGAGTTCTGCCTGGAGACGGCGGTCGACCCCGGGACCCTCGACCGCTACCTCCACTTTCGCGACGACATGTACACGCGGAACCTCATCTTCCGCGACGAGGCCCTCGAGCTGATGGCCGTGTGCTGGAAGCCGGGCCAGCGCACCGTGATCCATACCCACAACGGCCAGCTCGGATGGATGGCCGTCCAGCAGGGCCATCTGGCCGTCGTCAACTACAAGTACCTCGGGTGCAACGCGGCCGACAATCAGAACGTCGCCGGCCTCGACTGCCTGGCCGGGGCCACCGAGCTCGACATCGACCGGCGCGAAGTGCAGGAGTGCTACCCGGGGGGCGCCGTGAACACGGTGGACAAGGTCCAGACCATCCACCAGGTGGTGGTCCAGGGGCGCGAGCCCGTGGTCTCGCTCCACATCTACAGCCGTCCGATCGACTCCTGCGTGGCCTTCGACCTCGAGCAGCGCCGCTGCTATCGCCGAGAGCTCTCGTACTACTCGAAGTACGGCGACGTCGTGGTCCGCGAGGGAGACCTCGCCCCCGCAAGCGCCGCCTCCCCGATGCCCGCCGCCCGCCCGCCCCGCTAAGCCGCCTCGGGCGCGGTACGATCCGCGGCGATGATCGACCCCCTCGACGGCATCCGCGTCATCGACCTGACTCGTATCCTGGCCGGCCCCTACTGCACCCAGGCGCTGGCGGACGCGGGAGCCGACGTCGTCAAGATCGAAGAGCCCGGCCAGGGCGACGACACGCGGGGCTGGGGCCCGCCCTTCGTGAACGGACAGGCCGTCTATTTCCTCTCCGTCAACCGGGGCAAGCGCGGAGTCACCTTGAATCTCAAGGATCCGGGCGGCCGCGAGATCCTCTGGAGACTGCTGGAGACGGCGGACGTACTGATCGAGAACTTCCGGCCCGGCACCCTCGACCGGCTGGGGTTCTCGTACGACCAGGTCTCCCGCCGCAACCCGCGGCTCGTGTATGCCTCGGTCTCGGGCTATGGCCCCGACGGTCCCTGGGGCGGCCGCCCCGGCTACGACGCGGTGATCCAGGGGGAGGGCGGTCTCATGAGCCTGACCGGATCGCCGGATGGCCCGCCCTTCCGCGTCGGCGCCTCCATCGCGGATGTTCTGGCGGGAATGACCGCCTTTCAGGGCATCGTCCTCGCCCTCCTCCGCCGGGAGCGCACCGGAGAGGGCGGACAGGTGGACGTGTCGCTGCTGGAGAGCCTGCTGCCCACGCTGGCCTATCACGCCTCGACCTACCTCCTGACGGGGAAGGTGCCCGGCCGCCTCGGCAACCGCCACCCGAGCCTCGCCCCGTACGAGACGTTCGAGGCCGCGGATGGGCCGGTCGTGCTCGCCGTCGGCAGCGAAAGCCTCTGGCGTTCGTTCTGCGGCTCGATGGGGGAGCCGGAGCTGGCCGAGGACC
>QHVP01000248.1 GCA_003222295.1 Acidobacteriota bacterium
CAGCACCACCGGACGGTCGTGGCGCCCTTCACGGCGGGACCACGTGGTCTGGAGCAGGCGCAGCGTCGGCGTGGTGAAGGAGAACGTGTAGGGACGGCCCAGGGCCGCTCCCCTCGCCGATGTCGCCGTCGCATCGATGGTGACGTCGTAGCGCGTGGCATACGGGAGGTGAGCGGGGTCGGCGGCGGTGAAGATGAGGGTCCGCGTGCCGGACCAGCGGAAGGACCCCGGCCGCGCGGGCGCGATGTGGAAGAACGGCGCGGTGACCGCGGCCGGGATGCGCCCGAGCGCCACCATGGGCTCGGAGAACTCGACGCGGACTTCCGCGGCCTCGGCCAGCGAGTCCACCTCTCCCTGAGGAGAGACCTGCGCGACGGAGGGCGGCGGTCCCGGCTGGGCACGCGCCGCGATCGGGGCCAGCGCGCACACCATCGCCAGGAGCAGGGTCGCAGGACTCTTCATGTGGGGGGTCACCTTGGACAAGGAGCGGAAGTCTATAGCGCCGCCAGCGCACCTGAGCAAGAAGGGTGCCGCGCGGAATGTCCCGTCCCGGACCCCGCGGCGGGCGCGGGACGCGGACGCGCGGACACGCCGCGTGGACCCGCGGACACGGCCCCCGGAAATGCCCCGGGGGCAAATCGAGTACACTGGGCCGCCTCGCAGGTTCTGGCGGGGGACTCGATCGTGTACGAAACCGTAAACGGCGCGGCCCGCGGCCAGGACATCCATCGCCAGATCTTCGAGAAGAACCTGGCCGTGCAGCTCCTCATCGACCCGGACACGGGACGGATCGTGGAGGCCAATCCCGCCGCCTGCGCGTTCTACGGGTATGCGCGCGACGAGCTGATCCAGCGCCAGATCACGGACATCAACAGCCTGCCCGTGTCGGAGGTCCACGCGGCCATGGGCCAGGCCACCGGCGAGCGCAAGAACACCTTCCGCTTCCGCCATCGCCTGGCCACGGGCGACATCCGCGACGTGGAGGTGCACTCCGGGCCCATCGAGGTGGACGGGCGGCGGCTGCTCTACTCGATCATCCACGACGTCACGGACTCGGAGCGCGCGCAGGCCGAGCTGCACCGGACGATCTCGCTCCTGCAGTCGACGCTGGACTCCACGACGGACGGCATCCTCGCCATCGACCGCCAGGGCCGCATCGTCTCCTACAACCAGCGCTTCGCCCAGATGTGGCGCATCCCGCGCGAGGTGCTGGAAACGGGCGACGAGGAGAAGGCCTTCGCCTTCTCCGTCGGCGAGCTCCGGGATCCCGACCAGTTCCGACGCAAGGTCCAGCAGGTCTACGCGCAACCGGACCTGGAGAGCTTCGACGTCCTGGAGTTTGGCGACGGGCGCGTCTTCGAGCGCTACTCGATCCCGCAGATGCTGGACGGCAAGCCGGTCGGCCGGGTGTGGAGCTTCCGCGACGTGACCGGGCGGCGGCGCGCGGAAGCCGCCTTGCGGGAGTCCGAGGCCAGCTTCCGGCTGCTCTTCGCGAACCATCCCATGCCGATGTGGGTCTACGACCTGCGCGACCTCCGCCTGCTGGAGGTGAACGAGTCGGCGGTCGAGCACTACGGCTACTCACGCGACGAGCTGCTGGGCATGCGCATCACCGACCTCGGTCCCGTCGAGGCCGCGGACCCTCCCGCCGATCCGCCGGCGCCGCCGCGGAGCGAGCTCAAGCACTCCGGAGAGTCCCGGCATCGGCGCAAGGACGGCACCGTCATCGACGTGCACATGGTCTCGCACGTCCTCGAGTTCGCGGGCCGCCGCTCCGTCCTCGTCGAGGCCCAGGACATCACCGAGCGCAAGCGGGCGGAGGAGGCGCTGCGCGAGAGCGAGGAACGCTACCGCCGCCTCGTGGAGATGTCCCCGGACGGCATCGCGATCCACAGCGAAGGCAAGGTCGTGTTCGCGAATCCTTCCGCCCTCCGCACCATGAGGGCGTCCCGGCCCGAAGAGCTCATCGGACGGCCGGTGCTGGAGCTCGTCCATCCCGACTACCACGCGACCGTGCGCCGTCGGCTGGAGATCCTCAAGCGCGGGGAGGCGGTGCCCTTCATCGAGGAGAAGATGCTGCGCCTGGACGGCACCCCCGTCGAGGTCGAAGGCCAGGCCATGCCCTTCACCTACGAGGACAAGCCGGCGGTGCAGGTCGTCATGCGGGACATCTCCGCGCGCAAGCGGGCCGAGAAGCTGCAGCGCGCGCTGTACCGCATCGCCGAGATCAGCGCGTCCGTCGAGGACATGCCCGGCTTCTACGCGAGCGTCCACCACATCGTGGGCGACCTCATGAACGCGCGGAACTTCTACCTGGCCCTCCAGGACGAGGCCACCGGCGGTCTGACCTTCGAGTACTTCGTGGACGAGGCGGATCCGGAGCCGCCGCCGGTCAAGGCGGGCAAGACCCTCACCGAGTATGTGATGCGCACGGGGGCGCCGCTGCTGGCCTCGCCCGCGGTGTTCGAGCGCCTGGTGGCCACGGGCGAGGTGGAGGTGGTGGGCGCGCCCTCCGTCGACTGGCTCGGGGTGCCCCTGATGCGCGGGGACCGCGCCTTCGGGGTGATCGTCGTCCAGAGCTACTCCGAGAAGGCGCGCTACACGGAGGAGGATCGCGACATCCTCACCTTCGTGGCCCAGCACGTGGCCGCCGCCCTGGACCGGCGCCGTGCCGCGGACGCCCTGCGCGAGAGCGAGGCCCGTTTCCGCACCCTGGCCGAGACCGCTCCCTGCGCCATCTTCATCTATCAGGACGACGGCTTCCGCTACGCCAACCCGGCCGCCGCCTCCATCACCGGTTTCAACCGCGACGAGCTGCGCGACCTGAGCTTCTGGCGGCTCGTGCACCCGGATTTCCGTGAGGCCGTCCGCGAGCGCGGCCTCGCGCGCCAGCGCGGCGAGTCCGTGCCCGCGCGCTACGAGTTCAAGATCGAGCGCCGGGACGGCGAGGAGCGCTGGCTGGATTCCTCCGCCAGCTCCGTCGAGTTCGGCGGCCGGCCCGCCGTGCTCGGCATCGCCTTCGACGTCACGGAAAGGAAGCGCGCGGAAGAGCAGATCAAGAGCCTCGCCTACCATGACGTGCTCACCGGCCTGCCCAACCGGCTCCTCTTCAACGACCGCCTCAACGTCGCCGTCGCCCAGGCCCATCGCCTGCAGCAGCGGCTGGGCATCCTCTTCCTGGACCTCGATCGCTTCAAGGTCATCAACGACTCGCTCGGCCACAGCCTCGGGGACCGCCTGCTGCAGGCGGTGGCGGAGCGCCTGGAAGCGGGCGTGCGCGAGGGAGACACCGTGGCCCGCCTCGGCGGCGACGAGTTCATCCTGCTCCTGCCCGGCATCGCGCGCGCGGACGACATCGCCCGCGTCGCGGAGAAGATCCTCGACTCGCTGCGGCTTCCCTTCCGCCTGGAGGGCCGCGACCTCTTCGTGACCGCGTCCATCGGCCTCTCCCTCTACCCGGAAGACGGGCTGGACGGGGAGACGCTGGTCAAGAACGCCGACATCGCGATGTACCGCGCCAAGGAGCAGGGGCGCGACAACTTCCAGCTCTACACCCAGACCATGAACGAGCGGGCGGTGGAGCGGCTCCAGCTCGAGAGCAGCCTGCGCAAGGCGCTCGCCCATGGCGAGCTGCTCCTCCACTACCAGCCCCTCCTCGACCTTTCGACGGGGCGCGTGCACGGCGTGGAGGCGCTGCTGCGCTGGGAGCATCCGGAGAGCGGCCTCGTCTATCCGGGCGAGTTCATGCACCTCGCGGAGATCACCAGCCTCATCCTGCCCATCGGCGTGTGGACGCTGCGCACGGCCTGCGCCCAGGTCAAGAAGTGGCAGGAGGAGGGCCATCCGCACCTGTCCGTCGCCGTGAACCTCTCCGCGCGCCAGTTCTCCCAGACGGAAGTGGTCGAGCACGTCAAGCGCGCGCTGCGCGAGACCGGGCTCAGCGCGCGCTCGCTCGACCTGGAGATCACGGAGAGCCACGCCATGGCCAACGCGGAGGCGACCATCCACACCCTGCGCGAGCTCAAGGCGCTCGGGGTGCGCATCTCCATCGACGACTTCGGGATCGGCTACTCGTCGCTGAGCTACCTGAAGCGCCTGCCCATCGACACGCTCAAGATCGACCAGTCGTTCGTGCGCGACATCACGAGCGATCCCGACGACGCCGCCATCGCCACCGCCATCATCGCCCTGGCCCACACCCTGAAGCTGCGCGTGGTGGCGGAAGGGGTGGAGACCCAGCAGCAGCTCGAGTTCCTCTCCACCCGCCAGTGCGACCGCATGCAGGGATTCCTGTTCAGCCGGCCCCTGGGCGCGGCGGACTGCGGGGAGTTCCTGGCCAGAGCGAGACGGCTGGGGTAGCCAGAGGTCGGTCTGAATGGGCCCCCGGTCGCGCTATATAGAGGCTAGGGTCGTCAGCGAATCACTAACGAGATAACGAGGCATCCATGGGCTTTGCCACCGACTGCATTCACGCCGGACAGGAGCCCGATCCCTCCACCGGCGCCATCGTCACTCCCATCTTCCAGACCTCGACGTACGTTCAGCAGGGTCTCGGGCAGCATAAGGGCTACGAGTACGCCCGCACGCAGAACCCCACGCGGCGCGCCCTGGAAAAGAACCTCTGCGCCCTCGAGCGCGGCACCGACGCCTACTGCTTCGCGTCCGGCATGGCGGCCACCAATGCCGTGATGTCGCTCATCAAGCCCGGCCAGCGCGTGGTCGTCTCCGACAACGTGTACGGCGGCACCCACCGCCTCTTCACGAAGATCCTGGCCCCCTACGGCGTGGAGTTCGCGTTCCTGGACGCGAGCGACGCGGGCGCCTTCGACAAGGGGGCGGGCGAGTTCGCGCTGCTCTGGATCGAGACCCCCACCAACCCGCTCATGAAGGTCTGCGACATCGCGGCGCTGGCCCAGGCCGCGCACCGGCGCCGCGCGTTGCTGGTCGTGGACAACACGTTCATGAGCCCCTTCTTCCAGCGCCCGCTCGAGCTGGGGGCGGACATCGTGGTCCACTCGACCACGAAGTTCCTCAACGGGCACTCGGACAGCGTGGGCGGAGTGGCGGTGGTCAAGGACAAGGCCCACGCGCAGTGGCTGCAGTACTACCAGAACGCGGCGGGGGCGATCCTCTCGCCCTTCGATTCGTGGCTGGTGTTGCGCGGCACGAAGACCCTGGCCGTGCGCATGCCGCGCCACGAGGAGAACGGGAGGCGGGTGGCGACGTTCCTGCGCGAGCAGAAGAAGGTGCGCAAGGTCTACTGGCCGGGGTTCACCGACCATCCCGGGCACGACGTGCACCGCCGGCAGTCCAGCGGCTTCGGGGCCTTGATCTCGTTCGACCTCGGGACGCGCGAGGCCGCGGACCGGCTGCTGCGGGCGGTGAAGCTGTGCTCGCTCGGTGAGAGCCTCGGCGGCGTCGAGACCTTGATCTCGCATCCCGCCACCATGACCCACGCCGGGTACACGCAGCCCGAGCGGGACGCCCTGGGCATCGGCAACGGCCTCGTGCGCGTCAGTGTCGGGATCGAAGACCCCGAGGACCTCGTCGCGGACCTCGGACGAGGACTAGACGCGGTGTAAGGTGACAGGTCCCGTCGTCGTGCTGTCGGCGGTGGGGGCGCCGCCGGACGCGCAGCGGATCGCGCGCGCCCTGGTCGAAGAACGCCTGGCGGCGTGCGTGAACGTCGTGCCGGGCGTTGTCTCCATCTACCGATGGAAAGGCGTCGTCGAGAAAGAAGACGAGCTTCTGCTCGTCATCAAGACGATCGGCGAGAGGGTCGAGCAGCTGAAGGCGCGCCTTCTGCAGCTCCACCCGTACGAGCTGCCGGAGGTGGTGGTGATACCGATCGGCGGTGGCCACGCGCCGTATCTGGAGTGGCTCGCGGAACAAGTCCGTCCGTTGTCGTAGCCGGCAAGAGCTGGCAGACCGACCAGGCCACAACCTATCATCTGGCTAACCCAGGCCGATCGATCTTCTATTCCGCGGTCTTCTTCGTAAGCGCGTTCCACTGCTCCTTCGTCAGCGGAACCACCGACAGCCGCCCCTGACGTAGCAGCGGGCTTTCCGCGAAGGCGGGGAGCTGCCGGATCTCCGCCAGCGTCACCGGCCGCGGCAGCCGGCCCGCCGGCGTGAGGTCCACCACCACGCTCCGCGGGTCCTTCGACTTCGGATCGGGATAGGCCGCGCGCACGACGAGCGCGGTGCCCACGACCGCCTTCTCGTCGCCCGTGTGGTAGATGAGCGCGGCGTCGCCCTCCTTCATGGCCCGGAGGTTCCGGAGGGCGACGGGGTTCTTGACCCCGTCCCAGGTCGCGCCCTTGTCGCGCTCGAGATCGTCGTAGGCGTAGCTCGACGGCTCCGTCTTCAGCAGCCACATGCGGCGCCTCCCCTGCCGATCATACCCGGGCCGCGCGCCCGCGGGCGGCTCGCGCCTGGGTCTTGACTCCTTCCGGGCTTCGGTGTATTCCTACAGTGTTTATTATCTAATACACTGTAGGACAATGATCAACGCGGAGGCGATCCGGCTCGTCCGCCACATGGAATGCGGGAAGGCGGGCTGCGCCTGCCACAGCGGCCGCAAGCACGGCCCCTACTACGTGCTGTCGAACCGCAGCGGGGGCCGGGGGTCCTATTCCTACCTCGACCCCGGGGAGGCGGCCCGTGTGCGGACCCTCGTGCTCCGCTATCGCGAGTTCCGGCGCGGGCTGCAGCGCCTGCAGAAGGTCAACGTCGAGCTGGTGAGCCTGCTCCGGCGCTACCAGCAGGCGCAGCTCCGGCGCACGGGCGTCAAGCTGGGAGCAGGTGTGGTCGCCCGCACATAGGGCGATCTATCAACATGTTACACTGCGATCGCTTTCGGGACGGCTGAGGTAAGAGTGGCACGCGAGGACCGCTCGGGCGAAGTCGGTCTGCGCCGCAAGGCGGCGTCCCTCGCCTCGATCATCGCCCTCGTCGCCCTCATCGTGGGCGCCCTCTTCGGCGACCGCGGCCTGCTCCATCTCATCGATCAACGGCACCGCGCGGAAGCGCTCGCGCGCGAGGTCGAAGAGCTCGAGGCGGAGAACGCGCACCTCGCGACCGAAATTACGGCCCTGCGCTCCGACCCGCGCGCGATCGAGCGCCTGGCCCGCGAAGAGCTCGGCTTCGTGCGCGCGGGCGAGACGGTGTTCCTCGTGCGCGACCCCGGCCCCGCCGCGCCCTGACGCATTCCACCCGCTCCAGATGCGGGTATTTCGACGTAGCGAGGTCCGCGAATCCTGTTGACACCGCGCGTGACTCCCCATGTAGAATGGCGCTCCTTTTTTGATGGCGTCCGCGTGACGGCGCCTCGAAGCGCCAACTGGAGGATTGAGTCGATGGCAAAGCCGATGACCAAGTCGAAGATCGTGGCCGCGCTGGCCGAGACGGTCGACATCCCCAAGAAGACGTCGGCCGCGTATCTCGAGGCGCTGGCCAACCTCGCGCACAAGGAAGCCAAGAACGGCTTCACGATTCCCGGAGTCGGGAAGCTCGTCGTGCGCAACTACAAGGCGCGGATGGGACGCAATCCCCAGACCGGCCAGGAAATGAAGATCCCCGCCCGGCGGCGGCTGAAGTTCGTGGTGGCGAAGGCGGCCAAGGACGCCGCTCTCGGCGCCGCGAAGTAGCTCACCCAGGCGCGGGGAGCCCCGCCCGCTCCTCGCGCCCCCTTCCCCTTCCCCCCACGCTGAGGTGAGTGCCGATCGCGGCCTTTCGCGGACGATCGGTCCCGGCCGGCTGGAGATCGCGCGCGGGGACCTCACGCGCGAGCGCGTCTCTGCCATCGTCAACGCCGCGAACTCCTCGCTCCTGGGGGGCGGTGGCGTCGACGGCGCCATCCATCGCGCCGGCGGTCCCGCCATCCTGGAAGAGTGCCGGGCCATCCGCGCGCGACGGGGTTCGCTTCCGCCGGGTCAAGCGGTGATCACGACCGGCGGCGCCCTGCCCGCGCGCCGCGTCAGCCACACCGTGGGACCCGTCTGGAGCGGCGGGCGCTCGGGCGAGCCGGAGACGCTGGCCTCCTGCTACGGGGCCAGCCTCGCCCTCGCGGAAGAGGAAGGGCTGGAATCGGTCGCCTTCCCGAGCATCTCCACCGGGGCCTTCGGCTATCCGATCGAAGAGGCGGCGCCGGTCGCCCTGCGCGCCATCGCCGATGCGCTCAAGACGGCGCGACACGTCCGTCTCGTGCGCTGCGTCTTGTTCTCGGAGAGCGACCTCGAGACCTATGGCCGGGCGCTGGCGGCCATGGTCACGGGCTAGGCGGGAGAGGTCACCTTCCGGATCTCGCCCTCCAGGCCGGCCAGCCACTGCGCGAACTCGCCGTCCTTCTCGACCACGATCTCGAGCTTGCCGTTGGGCATCCGGCGCACGCGCCCGGGGTGGCGCGGCCCCAGCGGGATGACGAGCTGCTCGCGATGGATGCCGAGCCGGTCCGTGATCTCGAAGATGGCCTGGATCTCACGCAGGGTGACCGCCTCCAGCACGCGCTGCCTCCTTGGGCTTTCGAGTGTACAGTGACTTCACCATGAGCCAGGCCGCTGCTCCGCCCGCGGCTGCCGCGATCGCGGAGGTCGAGGCGCGCGTCCTCGAGGTCGTGCGCGCGCTGGCGGAAGAGCTGGGCGGGGCGCGCGCCGCCCACGCCGTCGCGCCCTCCGCGTCGCTCGAGCGCGAGGTCGGCCTGGGCAGCCTCGAGCGCGTCGAGCTGCTCCTGCGGCTGGAGAACGCGTTCGGCCGCGCCCTCGACGACCGCGTGCTGCAGGCGGACACTCCGCACGACCTCGCGCGGGTGATCGCGGCCGGAGGCGTGGTCGACGCGCGCGCGCGGGCCGAGCGTGCCCAGTCCCCCGGCGCCGCCACTGCCTCCGAAGCCGCCGCCACCATCCACGAGTCACTCTGGCGGCGCGCGCAGTCCCAACCGGCCCGCCCCCACGTCTACCTGCGCCACGACGACGGCGCGGAGGAGACGATCACCTACGGCGACCTCCTCTCGGAGGCGGCGGCGGTGGCGGGGGGACTGCGCGAAGGCGGCCTGGGCCGCGGCCACACCGTCGCCCTCATGCTCCCCACCGGGCGCGAGTTCCTGGCCGCTTTCCAGGGAATCCTCATGGCGGGGGCGGTGCCCGTGCCCATCTACCCGCCCGCCCGCCTGGACCGACTCGAGGAGTACGCGCAGCGGCAGGCGGCCATCCTCGCCGACGCGGAGGTGGGCGCGCTCGTCACCATCGCGCGCGCGCGGGGCGTGGCCGACGTGCTGAGCGCGTCCGTGCCCTCGCTGAGGGAGGTCGTCACCGTGAGCGACCTCACCGCGCGCGGCGCCTCCTGGCCGGCCCCGGAGGGCGCGGGGTCGGATCCCGCGTTCATCCAGTACACCTCCGGCAGCACGGGCGAGCCGAAGGGTGTCCTGCTCACCCACGACAACCTGCTCGCGAACATCCGCGCCATCGGCCGCGGCCTCGAGGTGCGGCCCACGGACGTGGGCGCGAGCTGGCTGCCCCTCTACCACGACATGGGCCTCATCGGGACCTGGCTCTTCTGCATGCACCACGGCCTCCCCCTCGCGCTGCAGAGCCCGCTCGCGTTCCTCGCCCGTCCGGAAAGGTGGCTGTGGTCGATCCACCAGCGCCGCGCCACCCTCTCCCCCGCGCCCAACTTCGCGTTCGAGCTGTGCGTGCGCAAGATCTCCGACCGCGCCCTGGAAGGGCTCGACCTCTCCTCGTGGCGCGTGGCCCTCAACGGGGCGGAGCCGGTCAGCCCGGAGACGGTCGAGAGGTTCGTCCAGCGATTCGCTCCCTACGGCTTCCGCCGCGAAGCGATGATGCCGGTCTATGGCCTCGCCGAGAGCTCGGTCGGCCTGTGCTTCCCGCCCGTGGGGCGGGCCCCGCGCATCGACCGCATCGCGCGCGCCGCGTTCGAGCGCGAAGGCCGCGCGGAAACGGCGGGCAGTGACGGCGCCGGAGGGTTGCCGTTCGTGTCCGTCGGCACCGCGCTGCCCGAGCACGAGGTGCGCCTCGTCGACGATGCCGGCCAGGAGGTGGCCGAGCGCACGGTCGGCCGGCTCGTTTTCCGCGGCCCCTCGTCCACCGCCGGCTACTTCCGCAAGCCCGAAGCGACGGCCGCGATCATCCTGCCCGGGGGATGGCTCGACAGCGGCGACTTCGCCTATCGCGCGGAGGGCGAGATCTTCATCGCCGGGCGGCGCAAGGACCTCATCATCAAGGGCGGCCGCAACCTCGTGCCGCAGGAGATCGAGGACGTGACCGCCTCCGTGCCCGGCATCCGCCGCGGCTGCGTCGTGGCTTTCGGCGTGACCCGCCCGGAGCTGGGCACGGAAGGCCTGGTCGTGGTCGCGGAGACGCGCGCGACAGATCCGGCGGAGCGCGATCGCTTGTCGGGCCTCGTCACCGAGCGCGTGGCCGCCGCCCTCTCCCTGCCGCCCGACGTCGTCGCGCTCGTCCCGCCGGGCGCGGTGCCGAAGACCTCGAGCGGCAAGGTCCGCAGCGCCGCCACCCGGGATCTGTATCTGGCCGGAACCCTCGGCCGCGTCTCGGGCACGCCCCTCGCGATGAAGGTCCGCCTCGTCGCGCGCGCGGCCGGGGACGGCGTGGCCGCCCTCGCGGCCGGCGCCGGTCGCGCCCTGTACGCGGCGTACGCGGGGGTCCTCATCGCCGTCATCGCTCCCCTCGTCTGGATCCCGGTGGCGCTCATCCCCCACCCCCGGCTCGCGCGCGCTCTCTCGCGCCTCGGCTCGCGCGCGCTGCTGACCCTCGGGGGCTGCCGCCTCAGTCGCGAAGGGGGCCGCGCGCTCATGGGGACGCAGCCCGTCCTCCTCGCGTCCAATCACGCCTCCTACATCGACGCGCTGGCCATGCTCGCGCTCGTCCCGCGCGATTTCCTGTTCGCGGCCAAGGCCGAGGTGGCGACGTGGCCGTTCGTCGGCACGGTGGTGCGGCGGGCCGGCCACCTCACCGTCGAGCGCTTCGACGTGAGCCAGAGCGTGGCCGATGCGGGCAAGCTCGCGCCCGCGCTGGAGCAGGGACGGTCGGTGCTGCTATTCCCCGAGGGCACGTTCACGGCGGCGGCGGGACTGCGTCCGTTCCGGCTGGGCACGTTCAAGACGGCAGTGGAGACCGGCATCCCCGTCGTGCCCCTCGCCCTGCGCGGCACGCGCGCGATCCTCCGCGCGGGGCAGACCCTGCCGCGGCCCGGGCCGATCCACCTCTGGATCGGCGATCCCATCGCGCCCGAGGGCCAGGGCTGGCGCGCAGTGGTGGCGCTGCGGGACCGGGTGGCCGCGGAGATCGCCGCGCATTGCCCGGAGCCGCGGCTCGACCTGGTGGCGGGCGGCCCGGTGCGGGAATGACGCGATGACGAGCCTGCTCGGCCTGGCCGACGTCGAGCGCGCGCAGCGGGCGATCGCTACCTACCTGCCCCCGACCCCATTACGGCGCGCCTTCTCCGTGCCCGGGGGTCAGGCCTGGCTCAAGCTCGAATGCTGGCAGCCGACGGGGTCCTTCAAGGTGCGCGGCGCGCTCAGCGTGCTCAGCTCCCTCACGCGGGCCGAGCGTGGGCGGGGGGTAGTGGCCGCTTCCGCGGGCAATCATGCCCTGGGCGTCGCTTTCGCCATCCAGGCCCTGGGGGGCGACGTGCCCGCGACCGTGTTCGTGCCGGCGACGGCGCCCCGGGCGAAGGTGGACAAGCTGCGCACGTTCCCCATCACCGTCGTGGAGGGCGGAGCCACCTACGACGAAGCGGCCGCGCGCGCGGCCGCGCATGCCGATCGCACGGGCGCCTTCAGCGTCCATGCCTACGACGACCCGCGCACCGCCGCCGGGCAAGGCACGGTCGCCCTCGAGATCCTGGAGCAGAACCCGCTGATCGGCACCATCGTCGTGCCCGTCGGCGGCGGCGGCCTCATCGCCGGCATCGCGGCCGCGGTCAAGGCCCAGCGTCCCGACGTGCGCATCGTGGCCGTGCAGCCCGAGGCCTCCCCCGCCCTCCGCGACTCCATCGCGCAGGGCCAGCCGCTGCTCGACTACGCGGCGCGGCCGACCCTGGCCGACGGGCTGGCGGGCGGGATCGGCCTCATGGTGTACACGCACCGCCACCTCCTGGACGAGGTCGTCGACGTATCCGAGACCGAGATCGAAGACGCGATCGTCGCCCTCGTCACGCACGACCAGGTGGTGGCGGAGGGCGCGGGCGCGGTCGGCGTGGCCGCCTTGCGCTCCCGCCGCCTGCGCCTCGACGACGGGAGGGCGGCGGCGGTGGTCGTCACGGGCGCCAACATCGACGCGCGCGTGCTGGGACGGCTGCTGACCCAGCGCTGATGGCCGTGCGCGGCGAGGACGCCTGGTTCGCGGGCGGGATGGCGGCGCTGGCGGTGCTGGCGGGAGCCGTGCTCGGCCTGGCCATGGGCGCGGCCAGCGGCGGCGCCATCGGCGGCGCGCTCGGTCTCGGAGTGGGCGCGGTGCTGTGGCGCGCCCTCACCACCCGCGCCACCGAGCGCGAGCGCGTCCGCCTCGCCCCCTTTCCCGACGAGTGGCGCCGGATCCTCGAGGAGCGCTACGACCACTACCGTCGCCTGCCTCCCGAGCTGCGCCGCCGCTTCCACGAGCACGTCGCGTTGTTCCTCGCGGAGAAGCGGATCACCGGCGTCGAGGTGGAGGCCTCGCTCGAGCTCCGGCTGCTGGTGGCCGCTTCCGCGGCCACGCTGACCGCGGGCTGGGAGGGCGATCATTGGGACCATCTGGCGGAGGTGCTGCTCTACAGGAAGGACTTCGGGCGCGACTACTCGTTCGACGACAGCGACCTCTCCGGCCAGGCGCATCCGTGGGGCACGATCATCCTCTCCGTGCCGACGCTCGAGGAGAGCTTCGACGATCCCGACGACGGCTTCCACGTCGGCCTTCACGAGTTCGCGCACCTGCTCGACGTCGAGCAGACCGGCTTCGACGGCGTGCCGCGCGGGCTGGACGCCGCGCGCAGCCGTGAGTGGCTGGGGGTGGTCGACCACGAGATGGACCGGCTGCGGCGCGGCAAGTCGGTCCTCGATCCCTACGCCGGCGAGAGCCCGGCCGAGTTCCTCGCCGTCGCCGTCGAGACCTTCTTCGAACGGCCCCTGGATCTGCGCCAGCGCCACCGCGAGGTCTACGCGATCCTGCGCGATTACTTCGGGCAGGACCCCGCGGCCTGGGACGAAGCGCGCGGGCTAGACTGACGCGCGTGCGCATTCGCCTCGACCTCGCGCTGATCGAGCGTCATCCGGAGCTGTCGCGCCGGCGGGCGCGCGACGTGATCGAGAAGGGCCAGGTCACGGTCGCTGGCCGGACCGTCCTGGAGTCCGGCCTCCTGGTGGAGCCCAGCGCCGAGGTCGCCTGGGATCCCAACCTCAAGGCGCGCTCGCGTGCGCGCTCGTCCCTCCGCCTCCTCCACGAGGACGACGACGTCGTGGTGGTGGACAAGCCGGCGGGACTCCTCGCCGTACCGACCGCTCCCGACGCGCGCGACGAGGACACGGCGTTGGCCCGGGTGCGGGAGTACATCGCCCGCCGGCGGCCGCGGCGGCCGTACGTCGGCGTCGTGCACCGGCTCGACCGCGACACCTCGGGCGCCCTCGCCTTCGCCCTGAGCCCGCCCGCGCGCGCGGCCCTGCGCGACCTCTTCCGCGCGCACCGCATGGAGCGCCGGTACGCCGCCCTGGTGGAGGGGGTGCCCTCCGCCGACGAAGGCCAGGTCGACGCGCCCATCTACGACGTCTACGAGGCGGGCCGGCGGCGGCTCGCGCGTCCGGGCGAGCCGGCCCACGAGGCGCGCACGCGCTGGCGCGTCGCCGAGCGCTTCCGCGCGGGCGCGCTGCTCGAGGTCGAGCTGGAGACGGGACGCCAGCACCAGATCCGCCTGCACCTCGCGACCCTCGGCCTGCCCATCGTCGGCGATCACGTCTACGGGCGGTCGGGACGGGGCGCGATCGCCGCGCCGCGACAGATGCTGCATGCCCGGCATCTCGGCTTCCTCCACCCGATCACGGGCATCCGCGTGGAGGCGGAGAGCCCGCTGCCCGCCGACTTCCGCGCGGCCCTGGCCGCGCTGCGCCGCGTCGATCCCGCCCGCGGCGCCCGCCCGCGCGGCTCCGGGTCAGCGCGACGGCGGCGGTGAGGCGCCGAACTGGCGCAGCTTGGCCGCGACGCGATCCTCGACCCAATGCGGGTCCCACCATTCGCGCGCGTCCACCTGCTCGCCCTGGAGGATCACGGAGAAGTGCAGGTGATCGCCCGCGGCCAGGCCGGTGGAGTCGCTCTGCGCGATGACCTGCCCGCCCTTGACGCCGTCCCCCGCCTTGACCGCGAAGCTCGCCAGGTGGCCGTACAAGGTGAGCAGGCCGTACCCGTGGTCGATCACGATCGTGTTGCCGTAGATCCCGAAGTAATCGGCCAGCAGGACCACGCCGTCGTTCGAGGCCGCGACGGGTGCGTGGGCGGTGGTCGCCAGGTCGTAGCCGAGGTGATCCTGCCTGTCCACCTCGCGCCCCTGGTAGACGTAGATGCGGTGGTCGGCGAAGCTGGCCTCGACCTGGGAGTTGCCGAGCTGGCGGAAGGGCTCCGTCCACAGGAAGCGCGGCTGTGACCGCGCCGCCATCTCCGCCAGCGCCTTGTTGTTGGCCGCGCGCAACCCGCGGTTGATCTCCAGGTAGTTCTTCAACAGGCTGCCCTGGTCCTGGACGGTGGGCGTGTGGCTGAGGATCTCGGGGACGACCTTTCCCAGGAAGTCGTCGGCGATCGGCAACGTCCGGGTGCGGAACCCTCGCGGCGACACCTTCAGGTTGAACGTCGCGAGCACCTCGTTGGCCGCTTCGTCGCGGGCCTTGACGTGCACGGCCGTACCCGAGGGGGCGTTGTAGGGATAGGCGAAGATCGCGAAGCGGAGGGCGGGGTCGGCGGCGCCGGGCATCGGGAATCCCTTGAACCAGGCGGGGCCAGCCTGCACGCCGCTCTCGACGCCGGGCGGGGTGACGCGGTAGACGACCATGTCGCACCCGCCCTGGTTGACGTAGTGCTGGGTCGTGAGCACTTCGATGCGCGGCGGCGTGAGCCGGGCCGTGAACTCCTTCTGCAGGGTGGCCGTCTTGCCCTTGAAGAAGTTGCCCCAGGAGGCGTTGCGGGCCTCGATGCGCAAGAAGCCGGGGCCTTCCTTCAGGCGAAGGCGCGTCTCCTGGCTCGGCCGCCATTCGCGGTGGACCTCCGCCCGCGGCGGCTGGTACGCCTCGTCGATGACGGTCTGCTCCCGGTCGCCCTGGCGCACCGTGACCTTCAGCGACCGCACCCCGGCGGGGTCACGGACGTCGAGAGCGAGGGTCGCGCTTCGTCCCACCACGTCGAACGGGGCGGCCAGCGCGATGGCGGGGCGGGGGGCCATGAGCATGCGGCCGGCCACGTAGAGCAGGGCCACCACGGCCGTGACCAGGACCACCAACAGGATCATCGGGAGCACGGACAAGCGCGACCCCACGCGAGCACGGCTCCGGTAGGACGGCACCGTCTAGCCTGCCGCCTCGAGCAGATCCATGAGGTCGCCGGGCGCGTCGTCGAAATGCACGCCGGCCTGATGCGAGAGGCCTTCCAGGCGGCACCACATCACGCTCCCCGCGAGGTCGACGGGGGCGGACGCGCCCCGC
This sequence comes from Acidobacteriota bacterium, assembly GCA_003222295.1. Taxonomy (GTDB): domain Bacteria; phylum Acidobacteriota; class Vicinamibacteria; order Fen-336; family Fen-336; genus AA29. Next base: position 15,692 of record QHVP01000248.1, read on the forward strand.
GGCGAGAGCTCGACGCGCACGGCGGCGCCGCGGGGCAGGTCCTCGCCGATGCGCAGGCGGCACCCGCGCGCGGAGAGATCGACCAGCGTCGCCGGATGCCATCCGGCGGCGACCCGGTAGCGCGCGCCCAGGAGACAGGCGCGCCGGGTCGAGCTCCGGCGATCGATTCCGTTGTCCGGCGAGTCTTCCATCGGGAAGACGAAGTATAGGACACGCGGCGCGTGGCTTCGTGATCGCGAGCTGTGATATTCTCCGCCTTCGTGTCTAGACGATCTGTTCTCTCTCTACTGGGCCTCTGTGCCACTCTCTCCGCCTGCGGCGGTGGGAAGAGTGGCAGTGCCTCCGGTCCCACTCCCGTCCAGCCGTCCGGGCCCACCTACACCGTGTCGGGTGCGCTCTTCTACGACGAGAACGGCAACGGTACCCTCGACGCCGGCGAGAACGCGCGCGTGCCCGACGTCACCGTCCAGATCGGGACGGCCACCGGCAAGTCGAGCAAGGTGCTCGGCGAGTTCACCGTCCCCGGCGTGCCGGCGGGCACGCAGACGGTGACGCTCAACCGGGCCTCGCTGCCTCCCTTCTATCTGGCCCCGGCGACGGTGACGGTCACGGTGCCGCAGTCGCAGGGGCTGTTGATCCCCCTGACCCTGCCCATCGGTACGAACCGCCCGAACGTCTACATGGGCTTCGGCGACAACATCACGATCGGCGAGGGCTCGCCCGACAATCGCGGATATCGGCCCGGGTTGGAGGACAGGCTGGCCGGCTTCTTCGGCCGCGGCGCCGTGGTGAGCGAAGGCGTCGACGCCACTCGCAGCAATCGCGGCGCCGAACGCATCGACGACAGCCTCAACCGCGCCCGTCCCGCCTACACGCTCATCCTGTACGGGACGAACGACTTCAACGTCCTCGACTGCAAGGTCAACCCGCCCTGCTTCACGATCGAGAGCCTGCGGGACATCGTCCTCTCCGCACGCGGCTCGCGGAGCCTGCCCATCCTCTCCACCATCATCCCGGCCAACCCGAACGGCGCCCTGCAGCCGGACCGCAATCAGTGGGTGGCGGCCATGAACGTGAGGATCCGGGCCCTGGCCAGGGAGATGAGCGTGGCCCTCGCCGATCCCGAGCCGCTGTTCCTCAAGGATCCGGACTTCGCCCGGCTCTACTTTGATCACGTCCATCCCAACAACAGCGGGTACGACCACATCGCCGAGGCCTTCTTCGCCGCCATCATCACGCCGGCCACGACGGCGACCAGCGTCTCCGCCCCCGTCCTCTTCGCTCGACCGACTTCCCTGCAGCCCACGCGCGCGACGGCGCGTCCGGCTATAGTGGGAGCCGGATCGAGAGAGTGAAGACCGGCCGTCTCCTGAAGTTCCAAAGGCCCGGAGGTGACGTCCAGGCCTACCTCTACCAGGAGGCCGGAGTGTTCCGCGCCTCCGTGTTCGTGCTCGGTCCCTCCGGGCGCAAGGACGAGCCGCTGGAGATCCTGACCGGCCCGTCGGAGTCCGCGGTCGAGCGCGATCTGCGCGCCTGGGTCGACGCGCACTTCCCCGCCGCCCCGAAGTAGCGGAACCGCCGCTCAGGCCGACGCGACCACCGCATCCTCGAGGATGCGCGCGGCCGTGGCCGCGTCTTCTTCGTCCACGACCAGCGGAGGGGCCAGGCGGATGGTGCTGCGCCCGCATCCCAGCAGGAGCAGGCCGCGCTTGAAGGCCTCCTCCAGGATGCGCTCGCGGAGCTCGGGGGCGGGCTCGCGGCGGAAGCGGTCACGGACGATCTCCACGCCGATCATGAGGCCGAGGCCGCGCACGTCTCCCACGACGGCGTGTCCGCCCAGGCGATCGCGCAGCGCGGTCATGAGGACGCGGCCGACGCGGTCGGCGTTGGCGATGAGCCCTTCCTCCAGGAGGCGCAAGGTGGCGAGGCCGGCCGCCACCGCGACCGGATTGCCGCCGAACGTCGAGCCGTGGCTTCCGCTCTCCCATCGCATCACGTCGTCCTTGGCCACGAGCGCGCCCAGGGGCAGGCCGGACGCGATGCCCTTGGCCAGGGTGATCATGTCGGGCTCGAGGCCGAAGTGCTCGCTGGCGAACATCCGCCCCGTCCGGCCCATCCCGCATTGCACCTCGTCCGCGATGAGCAGGATGCCGTGCCTCCTCGTCACCTCGCGCAGCCGCGGCAGGAAGCCGGGATGCGGCACGACGTAGCCGCCCTCGCCCTGCACGGGCTCGACGATCACGGCCGCGATCTCGCTGGGGTCGGTCGTGGTCGAGAACATCGTCTCCGTGAGGAGGTCCAGACATTCCACCTTGCAGGTGTCGGGGTGGCGGTTGACCGGGCACCGGTAGCAGTACGCGTAGTGCGAGTGCAGAACCTCCGGCAGCAGGGGCGCGTAGCCGCGACGCTGGACGGGCTTGCTGGCGGTGAGGCTGAGGGCGCCGTACGTGCGGCCGTGGAAAGCCCCGTAGAAGGCGACCACCTTGGGGCGTCCCGTACGCAGGCGCGCCAGCTTGATCGCGGCCTCCACGACCTCGGCCCCGGAGTTCGCGAAGAACACGCGCCAGGGGCCGCGGCCGGGCGCGCGGCGGGCCAGGCCTTCCGCCAGGGTCACGACGTCCTCGTTGTAGAAGTCGGTCGCGCACAGGTGGAGCAGGCGCGCGGCCTGGCGCTGCACCGGCCGGCCGCGAAGTCGAGGTAGCGGTTGCCGTCCGCGTCCACCACCACCGGCCCTTTCGCGTGGTCGACCACCAGCGGGTAGTCCTTGCGGTAGTTCTGCGACATCGTGCGCGCATCGCGCTCGATGATGGCGCGCGCCTTGGGCCCGGGCGGCGGGCAGACCAGCTTGGGATAGTCGCGCATCGTCACCTCCCGCCAACGGAAAGCCGCTTCGATCGCGCCGTCCAGGATCGCCGCCATCTCGTCGAGCTCGTCGTCGGTCACCACGAGGGCCGTCGCGTCCGGCGACGCGGTGGAACACGAAGGACGGGACGTGACCGGAGATCAAGGGTTTGGGGCGCATTCTATCCTTCCGCCGCCTTGACCTCCTCCGGCGCGGGGCATATGAAGTCTTCCCGTGCGCCTGCGCGAGTTCCTGCTCACCCTGGCCGTGCCGGTGCTGCTCGTGATCGCGGGGACGACCGGGTACGCCCTGCTCGAGGGCTGGTCGCTCCTCGATTGCCTGTACATGACCGTCATCACCATCACCACCGTCGGGTTCATGGAGGTGCACCCGCTCTCGCCGGCGGGCCGCCTCTTCACGAGCCTGCTCGCGCTCGGCGGCGTCTTCACCCTGTTGTATGCGGCGACTGCGGTGATCCGCGCCGTCGTGAGCGGCGAGATCGGCGGCACTCTGGGGAGGCAGCGGATGGACCGCAAGCTGGCGGAGCTGACCGGACACGCGATCATCTGCGGCTACGGCCGCATGGGACGGCTCGTGTGCAGCGAGTTCTCGAGCCTCGACCGGCCTTTCGTGATCGTGGACCAGCAGGCGAGCGTGCTGGACGATTTCCGCGTGCCGCACGGCATCCCCCTGCAGGG
>QHVP01000241.1 GCA_003222295.1 Acidobacteriota bacterium
AGAATACTGCCTTCCCCGATGCGATCGACGGAAGAGCTCTCCGCGTGGGTGCGCGATGCGCGCCGCCGGACGTACGACCTGGTGGCGGGCCTCGACGCCCGAGAGCTCATGGGCCCACGCCTGCCCATCGTCAATCCGTTGCTGTGGGAGATCGGGCACGTCGCGTGGTTCCAGGAACGCTGGGTCCTGCGGCACGCGGGCGGGCAGCCGCCCCTGCGCTCCGACGCCGACGGCTTGTGGGATTCGAGCGCGATCCCCCACGATGCGCGCTGGCAGCTGCCCCTGCCCAGCCTTGCCGAAACGCTCGAATACATGAGCGAGGTCGAGTCTCGCGTCCGGCGCCTGCTCGACGAGCGCCCCCATCCGGAGTTGCGGTACTTCGCCGAGTACACGGTCTACCACGAGGACATGCATGACGAGGCATTCGCCTACACCCGGCAGACCCTCGGCTATCCGGCGCCCCGCGACGGGAGCGGCCGCGACGACACCCGTGCCGCCGTGACGGCCACTGCCGCGGCTGGGCCCTGGCCGGGCGACGCCGAAGTCGCGGGAGGCCCGTTCACTCTCGGGGCCAGCGAGGACGAGCCCTTCGTCTTCGACAACGAGAAGTGGGCTCATCCGGTGACGCTGGCGCCGTTCCGGATCGCGCGCGCGCCCGTCACCGCCCACGAGTTCGCGGCGTTCGTGGAGGAGGGCGGATACCGGCGCGAGGATCTCTGGTCGCCCGCGGGCTGGGGTTGGCGCAGCGAGACGGGCGCGGAGCATCCGGTCTACTGGCGTCGCGCCCACGGCGGCTGGGAGCGGCGCGACTTCGACCGCTGGGTGCCCCTGGAGGCCCATCACCCCGTCCTGCACGTGAGCTGGTACGAGGCTCAGGCCTGGTGCGCGTGGGCAGGCCGGCGGTTGCCCACCGAAGCGGAATGGGAGATGGCGGCCGCTTCCGACGGGGCCGGCGACGGCAAGCGGCGCTACCCCTGGGGCGAGGCGCCGCCGGAGCCTGCACGCGCCAACCTCGAAGGCGTGGCTCGCGGCCTCCTCGACGTCGCCGCCCTGCCCGACGGCGACAGCGCCGCGGGATGCCGGCAGATGCTCGGGAACGTCTGGGAGTGGACGGCGAGTGACTTCCATCCGTATCCTGGCTTCGTCCCCGACGCGTACCGCGACTACTCGCAGCCGTGGTTCGGCACGCACAAGGTCTTGCGCGGCGGCACCTGGGTCACGCGAGCCCGCCTGCTGCGCAACACCTGGCGCAACTTCTACACGCCGGACCGGCGCGACGTCTGGGCCGGGTTCCGGACCTGTGCCCGCGCATGAAGATCTGCATGGTGACGCCCGCTCCGCCGCGGTCGCTGACCGGCAACCGCGTCACCGCGCTGCGCTGGGCGCGGCTGCTGGGCCAGCTCGGACATCGCGTGACGGTGGTCGAGGAGTACGACGGAGAGGCCTGCGACCTCATGATCGCCCTGCACGCGCGCAAGAGCGCGCGGTCCATCGAGAAGCTGGCCGAGCGGGAGCCCACGACGCCGGTCGTGCTCGCTCTCACCGGCACCGACCTCTATGGCGACGCCCGCGCCTGCCCTATCACGAAGCTGAGCCTGCAGCTGGCGGCGGTGATCGTCGTCCTCCAGCCCGAAGGCCTGCGCCAGGTGCCGGACTGGGCGCGGGGGCGTGCGCGTGCGATCGTGCAATCGGCGGAGCCGGTCCACGCCCAGCCGCCGCGGCGAGACGCCTTCGAGGTCGCGGTGCTCGCCCACCTGCGGCCGGTGAAAGACCCGTTCCGCGCGGCCATGGCCGCCCGCCTGCTCCCGTCCCGCTCGCGCGTGCGCGTGCTGCACGCGGGGGCGCCGCTCGATCCCGATCTCGGCGAGCGCGCGCGGTCGGAGGAGTCCAGCAACCCGCGTTACCGGTGGCTGGGCGAGATGCCACGCTGGCGCGCGCTGAGGATGATGGCGCGGTCACGCCTCCTCGTGATCACGTCGCGGTCCGAGGGAGGAGCGAACGTCCTCTCGGAAGCGCTCGCCTCCGGCGTGCCCGTGCTGTCGTCGCGCATCCCCGGCTCCACCGGGCTGCTCGGGGGCGACTATCCCGGGCTCTTCGCGGTCGGGGACACGCACGGCCTGGCCGCGCTGTTCGAGCGCGCGGAGACGGACGCCGAGTTCCGGGGCGCGCTGACGAGCTGGTGCCGGCGGCTGGCTCCCCTGGTCGAGCCCGCGCGCGAGAAGAAGGCCTGGCGGGACCTGTTGCGCGATTGCGCGCATCCGGGCCGCGGGGCGCGCGCGCGTGTGGGCACGAAACGGCGCGCACGGGCGTGATCCTCGGGGCCTGCGCCTGATACCCGGCGCGTGGTTTGGCCCGGTACAATGGGCGGTCCGATGTCCCTTCTGGCCCTCCTCCTGGCAATGAGCACGACTGCGCAGACCGGCATCACGAAATCGGCCGACGGGGTGCCCATCCACTACGAGACGCGGGGCCAGGGCCAGCCGGCGCTGGTGTTCGTCCACGGCTGGGCCATCGACCGCAGTTACTGGGACGCCCAGGTGCCGGTGTTCGCGCGCACGCGCCAGGTGGTCACGCTCGACCTCGCCGGCCACGGGCAGTCCGGCCGCGGCCGCCAGGACTGGTCCGTGGCCGCCTTCGGTCAGGACGTGCGCGCGGTGGTGGAGGCGCTCTCTCTCCCGAAAGTCGTGCTCGTCGGCCACTCCATGAGCGGGAANNNNTCGTCCCCGTGGACACGCTGCTGGACGTGGACGAAGTGACCAGCGACGCCGAGGTCAAGGGCGCCATCGCGGCCTTCCGCGCCGACTACAAGGCGACGGCGAGCGGCTTCATGCGGAAGTACATGTTCGCCCCCGCCACTCCGCCGGCGCTGGTGGAGGCGGTGGTGAAGGACGCGACGTCGTTTCCCCCGGAGATCAGCGTGCCGGTGCTGGAGCAGAGCTGGAGACACGATCCCCGCCCCCTCCTCCGGCAGATCCATGTCCCCATCGTGGCCGTCAACGCCGACAGGTTCCCGACCCGCCTCGACCACGCGCGCCAGTACGCGCCGCAGTACGACGCCCTGATCGTCAAGGGCGTGGGGCACTACCTCATGCGCGAGGACCCCGCCGCGTTCAATGCGCAGCTCGCCCGGGCCGTCGCGCGCGTCACGGGAACGGCCCAGCCGCTCGCGCCGCGTTGAACGCGCCCCTTCCCCAGCCCAACGCCACCGCTGCCCTCTTCACCGGGCGCTTCTTCCTCATGTGCGGGTTCACCTTCACGGTGTTCCTGTCCGCGTTCCAGCTCCTGCCCACGGCCCCCTTCCATATCCTCGAACTCGGCGGCTCGAAGTTCGCGGCCGGGCTGTTCCTGGGGCTCCTGACCTATTCGTCCGCGTTCTCCGCTCCCTTGACCGGGGGCCTGGCCGATCGGTTCGGGAAGCGGCGGATGCTGATCGTCGGCAGCCTGGCCATCGCGGGGTTCTCCAGCGTGTACTCCGTGCTCCGCGACTACCGCATCCTGCTCGCGCTGGTGCTCGTGCACGGCGTGTTCTGGTCGGGCCTGCTGTCCGCGTCGTCCGCCTACATCACCGACATCATTCCGCCGAACCGCCGGGCCGAGGGCATCAGCTATTGGGGCCTCTCGAACATCCTGGCCATCGCGGTGGCGCCGCAGGTCGGCTTCGCGATCTACGCGCGGGGATGGGGCTCCGTGTGCGCGGCCACCGCCGCGCTCAACCTGGCCATGGCGCTGATCGCCTGGCGGCTCCCTCCCGACGTCCGCCTGCGTCCGGGCACGCACCACGGTCCGCTCATCGAATGGCACGTGCTCATCCTCTCTTTCACGCTGTTCCTCTACTCGTTCGGCTACGGCGGCATCACCAGCTTCGTCGCCCTCTACGCGGACGCCAACGGCGTCGTGCCCAAGAGCATCTTCTTCACCGCCTTCGCCCTCACCATCCTGGTGACGCGTCCGATCTCCGGACCGCTCTCCGACCGCATCGGGCATCGTCGCGTCTTCCTGCCCTGCCTGGGCCTGATCGTCGCCGGCCTGGCCCTGCTCGCCCTCGACGGCAGCCGTCGCGGCCTCATCAGCGCGGCGATCGTGTTCGGAGCCGGCCTCGGCAGCGCCTATCCCGCTTACGCGGCGTACGTGATGCAGCACGTCCCGGACTCACGCCGGGGCGCCGCCTTCGGCAGCATCCTGGCCGCCTTCGACACGGGTATCGGCACCGGATCGGTGACCACGGGCTGGATCGTGCAGCGGGCCGGGTTCCGCACCGCGTACGGGGTGGCCGCCCTGCTGGCGACCCTGGCCCTGCCCTTCTTCCTCGTCACGGAAAAGCGTCTCCTGCGGCCGGAGAGGACCCCGGCGGAGCGCGCAATCGGTTAGAATCCGCGCGTTCCATACGTGGGAGGGTCCGAGTGAGCCAGACGATGAGGTGGGCGTTGTCGTTGCTGGTCGCGACGTCGGTCGGCGGCTGTTACCACAAGTCGCAATCGACGACGGGTCCGGATACGCCGCCGGCCGCCGTCAACGGATCTCCGGTCGCCTCGCCGACGCCGATCCCCACCCCCGCCGCGATTGGATGCGGCCTCCCTCCCGGGGGCGGCAGCGGAGCGGGTTGCCCCTACCAGGTGGGCGTGTTCACGGAAGACGTGAATCGCGCCATCGCGGAGGCGCAGAACGAGCACCCGGAGCTCTTCGACTTCAACGACGGCTATGGGCAGCTCAGCTGGCGGGTGCTCAACCGCAAGAAGTATTACGACGTCGTGAAGTACAACCTCGAGCGCATGGGCTACTGCGCCGCCCACGACGAAGAAGAGATCGGCGTCAAGAACGACAACCGCTTCAACGAGCAGTTCCAGATCATGTCGTCGTTCGGGTACAGCCGTTGGGGCGCGGGCTCGTATCGGGCGACGTGCTGGCCGCCGTGGTTTTGAGTCGAACAACAACAACAACAACAACGACGACAACAGCAGATCGATCGGTCTGGGTTAGCAGATGAGACGCTGTCACCCAGGTCGGTCTGTCATCTACGAACGCCGGCTACTGAAACTCCGCCTCGGGCCATAACCACGCCGCGCCGCGCACTCCGCTCGAATCTCCATGCAACGCGGCGCGGAGCGGCGTGTCCACACGGTCTGAGAAGGCATACTTCGTCCACAGGCGAGGCACGGATTCGTACAGGCGGCCCATGTTCGACATCCCCCCGCCCAGGACGATGACGTCGGGATCGAGGATGTTGATGACTCCCGCCAAGGCGCGCGCCATGCGGTCTTCGTAGCGGACCACGGTGGCTTCCGCGGCGCGGTCACCCGCGGCCGCGCGGCGCGCCAACTCCGGGGCCAGGACCTTCTCTCCCGTGGCGCGTTCATGGTCCAGCGCCAGGCCCGGGCCCGACAGGAACGTCTCGATGCACGCCGTCTTGCCGCAATAACACGCCGGGCCGGGCCACTCGCCCTCGCGCGGCCAGGGCAGCGGGTTGTGGCCCCATTCTCCGGCCACCGCGTTGGGGCCGACGAGCACGCGGCCGTCCACGGCGATGCCGCCGCCCGTTCCCGTGCCCACGATCACGCCGAAGACCACGCGGGCGCCGCGGCCGGCGCCGTCGGTCGCTTCGGACAGCGCGAAGCAGTTCGCGTCGTTGGCCAGCCGGACGGGGCGCCCCAGCCGGCTGGAAAGGTCCCGGTCCAGCGGCTGCCCGATGAGCCAGACGGAGTTCGCGTTCTTGACCAGGCCCGTGGCGGGGGAGATCGCGCCGGGCATGCCGACCCCGACGGTGGCCTGGCCGCCGAGGGTCGACTCGAGGTCCTCGACCACGCGCGCGATGGCCTCGACGGTGGCGGCGTAGTCATCACGTGGAGTGGCGACGCGGCGGCGGGCCTGCTCGACGCCGCCGGCACCGAGCGCGATGGCCTCGATCTTGGTGCCGCCGAGGTCGACCCCGATACGCAGGGGTGACTACGCCTTTCGCGCCACCACGCCGCCGACGACCAGATCCAGCGGGATGCCGCCGGCCTCGCGGAATCCCTCGAGGCCGTCCGCGAACATGCTCTCGAGGAAGTACACGTCGCGCGGGCTCATGGCATCGAGGGAGGGATGGGTCGCATAGCCGGAGCCGCGCGCCCAGTCCACGGCGGCCCGTCCCGACTCGAACCACAGGCGCACCGTCTCCGTCCACACGTCCGCGTTGACGAGCCCGCCCGCGGAGAGGCGGTCCGCCACCTGCTCGGCGCTGCCGGGAACGGAGATGAAGCTCCCCTGGGCGAAGGTCTCGCGCAGGCGGCGGAAGAACCGGAAGGTCTCGCCGATGTTCTTGCCGCAGTGCTTGTAGAGCTTCCAGACCGGCTCCGCGGAGTTGCGGTAGTGGTCGAAGAGCGCGTAGAGCTGGGGAATGCTGCTGTTCATGCTGGTGAGCACGCCCACGCGGCCTCCGGGCCGCAGCATGCGGCCGGTCAGCGGAAGCACCTCGCGCCAGTCGATGTAGGCCAGTACGAAACGCATCGACACCACGTCGAAGCTGGCGGGCGGGGTATGGGCGATGAAGTCTTCCGCGCGCGCGTGCACGAGCGAGACGGGATAGCCCTCGTCTTCCAGGCGCTCGCGGGCCGCGGCCAGCATGCCCTCGGAGTAGTCGACGGCGACGACTTCGCCGGGGTCGGTCAGCCGAGCCATCTCCAGGGTGTAGACGCCGGTCCCGCAGGCCAGGTCGGCCACGCGGTCGCCGCGCGAAAGGGCGAGGTCCGCGGTGAGGCGCGCGTTGGGCCCGGCCACGTTGCGGCTCCAGAGCTCGTCGTAATCCTGCGCGACCTTGTCATAGGTGAGCGACGTCAGGTGGGCGAACTCGGTCCGCGTCGTGGGCAGAGGCCCTCCTTCCAGGATTCAAGCCCACCTTATCGGAAAAAGCGGCCGGTGTCTCCGCTAGGCCCCCGGGAAGGGCAACACGTTCGCGTGTCCTCCTTGCCGGGGAACAGCTCGAGGGCCCGGCGCCGCGTGGCCGCCACCAGCGCCTCCGCCTCTCCGCGGCGGAGGCCGCCCTGGACGATCACGCTCGAGGCCAGGTCCACGATCATGCGGAGCTGCCGCGCGCGGCGGTTCTCCTCGGCCACGTCGTAATCGGAGGGAAGGGTGCTCACTGCAGCGCCGCGATGCGCTCGAG
>QHVP01000245.1 GCA_003222295.1 Acidobacteriota bacterium
GTGTTCGGCGCGCCCGACGAGGCCTCCCCTCTCTATCAGGCGGGCGTGGAGTGGGGCGGGATCTGCTTCGCGATGTACTCGGTCGTCTGTTTCGCATTCGCGCCGCTGCTGCCGCGGCTCGCGCACAAGGTGGGCCGCAAGAACGCGCATTCCCTGTGCCTGCTCGCGGGCGCGGCCGGCCTGCTCTCGGTCGCGCTCATCCACAGCAAGTATGGCCTGCTGCTCTCGATGGTCGGGGTGGGGATCGCCTGGTCGAGCATCCTCTCCGTGCCCTACGCGATCCTGGCCGGAGCGCTGCCCGCCGGGCGGACGGGCGTGTACATGGGCATCTTCAACTTCTTCATCGTGATCCCCGAGATCGTGGCCTCCCTCGGCTTCGGCTGGGTGATGTCGCACCTGCTGGGCAACAACCGCCTGCTCGCCGTCCTCGCGGGCGGCGTGCTCCTGGCCGTCGCCGCCGCCCTCATGCAGCGCGTCGAGGACCGCCGCACGGTGGCCACCGAAGGCGCGGACGTGGCGGCCGTCGCTTGATCCTCGCGGGGGCGCTGGTCGCGCTGCTCGCCGCTCCCCAGATTGGCAAGGTCGAGCCCCCGAGCTGGTGGCCGCGCCATTCGATCGTCACCGTGCGCGTCCTCGTGCGCGGTCGCGACCTCGCCGGCGCCCGCATCGCGTCCGCGCCCGGCCTGGCCGTCGTGGGCGAGCCGCGCGCGAGCGCGTCCGGCACGTCGATTCTGTTCGACCTCGCCGTCGATCCCGCCGCGACTGCCGGCCCGCGGCGGCTGCGCCTGACCACCCCCGGCGGGGCCGCGGACGTCCCCTTCGAGATCCGCGCTCCCCTGCCGCGCGACGGCCGATTCCAGGGATTCACGCCGGACGACGTCGTCTACCTGATCATGCCGGACCGGTTCGCGGACGGGGATCCCTCCAACGACGACCCCGCGCGCTCCCGCGGCCTCTACGACCGCGGCCGGCCGCGCTACTACCACGGCGGCGACCTGCAGGGGATCATCGACCGCCTGCCCTACCTGAAGGACCTCGGCGTGACCGCGATCTGGACCACGCCCGTCTACGACAACGTGGACCACCTCAACGAGCGCGAGCGCTACGACGGCGCCGCCATCACCGACTACCACGGTTACGGCGCGGTGGACTTCTACGCCGTGGACGAGCACCTCGGCGACCTCGCCAAGTACCGGGAGCTGGTGGAAGCGGCGCATGGCCTCGGATTGAAGGTGATCCAGGACCAGGTCGCGAACCACACCGGCCCCTATCACCCGTGGGTGGCGGATCCCCCGACCCCGACCTGGTTCCACGGAAGCGCGGAGAGACACCCGAAGAACATCTGGCAAACCTGGACCATCGCCGATCCGCACGCCACGCCGGACATCCAGCGCGAGACGCTGGACGGCTGGTTCATCGACATCCTGCCCGACCTCAGCCAGGACGATCCCGACGTCTCGCGGTACCTCATCCAGAACGCGCTCTGGTGGGTGGGCATGACGGGCCTGGACGCGATCCGCCAGGACACGCTGCCCTACGTGCCGCGCCGGTTCTGGTCGGAGTGGAGCGGCGCGCTCCACCGCGAATACCCGAAGCTGACCCTGCTCGGCGAGATGTTCGACGGCGATCCCGCCCTCGTCTCGTTCTTCCAGGGTGGCGCCGTCCGTGACGGCATCGACACCGGCATCGACACCCTGTTCGACTTCCCCTCGTTCTATCCGCTACGGCGCGCCTTCGCGGAGGGGAGGCCGCTGCGGGAGCTGGCCGTGATGCTCGCCCACGATCGTCTCTATCCGGATGCGTCCGTTCTCGTCACCCTGTCCGGACTCCACGACACCGGGCGCTTCATGAACGAGCCCGGGGCCACCGTCGCGGGACGCCGGCTCGCGGACACGTTCCTCCTCACCGCGCGCGGCACGCCTCTCGTCTACTACGGCGACGAGATCGCGCTGCGCGGCGGCGGAGACCCGGACAACCGGCGCGACTTCCCGGGCGGGTTCCCCGGTGACGCTCGAAACGCCTTCACGACCGGCGGCCGCACGCCCGAGGAAGCCGCCGTCTTCGACAACCTGCGGCGGCTGGCCTCTCTCCGCGCGGAGCTGGCGCCGCTGCGCCGCGGGCGGATGGTGACGCTGGCCGTGACCGAACAGACGTGGGCCTACGCGCGCGTGCTCGGCGACCAGGCGGTGGTGGTCGTGCTCAACAACGGGGCGGACTCGGTCGCGCTCGACATCCCGATCCAGGCCGCCGGTTGGACCGCGGATCAGCCCGTCGAGGACCGGCTGGCTGGTCGAAGCGCGCGCGTCGAAGGGGGGCGGCTCCGTGTGACGCTGGGCCCGCGCTCGGCCGCGATCTACGTCGCGCGCTAGGAGAGGCGGATAACGACCATCAGCGTGGCATCGACTTCGAGAGCGCGCAGGCCTCCTCGCTCCCGCGATCGCAGATGGCCTGGAGGAGCTGCTTCGCCTTCACGACGTCGGTCCGCGAGCCCGACGCGAGAACGATCGCCCAGCCGACGCACCCGTCGTCGAAGCCCTCG
>QHVP01000246.1 GCA_003222295.1 Acidobacteriota bacterium
ACGGCCGGACGAACTACCCTCAGCGCGAAGTGCAGATTCCCGACGTCGAGGCCCATAGCCTGGAGATCGCGTTCTCCGGCGCTGCCGTGACCGGCATCGTCGTGGACAAGGACACGGATCAGCCCGTGCCCCTGGCCTTCGTGAGCGCCGCGCCGAAGGACAAGGATGCGCCCCGCGCCGGGTCGGCGCAGGCAGGGGCCGACGGCCGATTCCAGCTCGACGCGGAGCCCGGTGAGTACACGCTGTCGGCGCGGGCCGAGGGCTACGGCACCGCGAACCTTGCGGTCACGGTGGCCGCGTCCGGCCTGTCCGATGCCAGGATCGAGCTCGAGAAGGGCCTCGAGATCAAGGGCCGGGTGGTCGACGCGAGCGGTCAAGGGGTCTCGGGCGTCGCCGTGGCATTACGCGCGGGAGAATCGGAGTACGGCGGCACGCAGACGCTGCCGGATGGCAGCTTCCGCGTCTCGGGGTTGGCCGCCAAGCCCTACAACCTCTGCGCGGGCACCGAGCTCGCGGGCTACACCGTACGCATGGGCCTATCGCCCGGCGGTGCGGATCTCACCTTGACCCTGCGTCCCGCCTCGCGTGTCCGACTGCTCGTCAAGGGTCCGGACGGTCTGCCTCTGCCGAAGGCCTGGGCGTTCGTCACGAAGCTGGCCGGTGCCTTCATCAGCGTTCCCTCCATGGGCGGTCGCGGCCCCACGGACGCGACGGGGGTGACGGAGATCCCGACCCCCGCGGGAGCGCTCGAGATCGAGGTGCGGAATGACACTTACAAAGGAACGGCCAAGGTGACCGTCGGCGAGGGCGCGACGGCCACGACGGAGGTGACGCTGACCGAGCCCGTGGAGAAGCCGAAGTAGATCACGGGGTATGATCGACGGTCCCGTGGCGGAGAAACCCCTCGACAACACGCCCCGGGGACGGCTGCGCGCCCTCTACGACTGGATGGTCACACGGGCAGCGCCGTCTCCACCCGCAGGCCCGAGTCTCGCCCTCACTCCCCCTCCGGAAGAGGCCGTGCCCGAGCGCATCGGCCACTACGCGATCGCCCGCAAGCTGGGGCAGGGCGGGATGGGCGTCGTCTACGCGGCGCGGGACGAGCGGCTGGAGCGCACCGTCGCCGTCAAGACCATGTCGTCCCTGGCCCACGACGAGACGGCGCGCAAGAGATTCTGGCGAGAGGCCCGGGCCGCGGCCAGCGTCAACCATCCGAACGTCTGCCACATCTACGAGATCGGCGAGCACGGCGACGAGCTGTTCATCGCCATGGAGCTCCTGGAGGGCGAGGCGCTGGCCGAGCGCCTGCGTCAGGGACCGCTGAGCGTGACGGAGACGGTGCCCATCGGGCTGGGGATCCTGGCCGCGCTCGGCGCCCTCCATGCGCGCGGAATCGTCCACCGCGACCTCAAGCCCTCCAACGTGTTCCTCACCCCGCACGGGGTGAAGCTGCTCGACTTCGGCCTGGCCCGTCCGAGCGATCCGGAGCTCGCGCGATCGCTCAGCTCGGCCACCGAGCTGACGCGAACGGGAATGCTGGTGGGCACGCCGCGCTACATGGCGCCGGAGCAGGTCACGGGCGAGGACCTGGATGCGCGGACCGACCTGTTCGCGACGGGCGCCATCCTGTTCGAGATGCTCGCGGGCCGGCCGGCTTTCGCGGGCGCCAACGTCGTCGAGATCCTGCATGCCACGCTTCACGAGCAGCCTCCGGCGCTCGTCGGCTCCCCCGCCATCGCGGCCGCGGACCGCGTCATCCGCCGGGCCCTGGCCAAGCGTCCCGCGGAGCGGCCCGCCTCCGCGGAGGCGATGGCGGAGGAGCTGCGCGCGGCCGCCGGCATCGACGGCGGCGAGACGCCGGCCCTGGCCAGGGCGCTCACCCGCCTGGTCGTCCTTCCCTTCCGCGTGCTTCGCCCCGATCCCGAGACGGACTTCCTCGCCTACAGCCTCCCCGAGGCCATCGCGACGTCGATGGCGGGGATCGGCTCGCTGATCGTACGCTCCAGCGCGACCGCCGCCCGCTTCGGCGGAGAGACGCCGGACCTCAAGGCCCTGGCCGCGGAAGCGGACGTGGACCGGGTGGTCATGGGCACGCTGCTGCGCGCCGGCGACCAGCTCCGCGCCGCGGCCCAGCTCGTCGAGGCCCCGGGCGGCACCCTGCTCACGTCGCACACGGTGCAGGCGCCGCTGGGCGACCTCTTCCGCCTGCAGGACGACATCGCCCGGCGCGTGGTGGAGGCGCTCTCCCTTCCCCTCGGAGGAAGCGGGGTGTCGCCCTTCCCGGACACGCCCCACGACGCGCGCGCCTACGAGCTCTACCTCCGGGCCAACGACATGGCGCGGACCTACGACGGGCTCTCGCGGGCGCGCGACCTCTACGAGCGCTGCCTGGAGCTGGATCCGAGCTTCGCTCCTGCCTGGGCCTACCTCGGCCGGTGCCATCGCGTGATCGGCAAGTACATCGAGCCCTCGCCCGACAGCGAGGTCCGCGCGGAACAGGCCTTCCGTCGCGCCCTCGAGATCAACCCCCGCCTGTCCGTGGCGCACAAGCTCTACGCGCACCTGGAGTCGGACATGGGCCAGGCGCAGCGGGCGATCGTGCGGCTGCTGGGCCAGGCCACCCGGCACGGCAACGATCCCGAGCTGTTCTCGGGGCTCGTCCACGCCTGCCGCTACTGCGGGCTCTTCGAGCAGTCCATCGCCGCTCACCAGGAGGCGCGCCGTCTCGACCCCAACGTCCCTACCAGCGTCGAGCAGACGACGCTGATGACGGGCGACCTGGAGCGGCTCATGGCCATCGAGCCTTCGCTCGTCGTGGCGGGGGCGGATGACGGAATTCGCGTCATCGGCCTCGGCCTGGCCGGGCGGCGGGAGGAAGCGCGCCGCGCCCTGGAGGCGATGCGACGGACGACGCGCATCGCCACCTTCAACTCCTGGGCCGAGTACCTCCTGGCCTGGATCGACAAGCGCGCCGCGGACATGTGGTCCAACAACATGTCCGCGCTGGGCGGGCTCAAGATCCGCGACGACCCCGAGGCCATCTTCCAGGAGGGATGGCTGCTGTGCGACGTGGGCGAGCACCAACGCGGGCTCGGATTCCTGCGGCGCGCGGTGGAGAAGGGCTACTTCGTGGCCCCGACGCTCGCGGGCAGCCGCCACTTCGACGCCCTGCGCGGCGACCCTCCCTTCCAGGAGGTCCTGTCCCTCGCGGAAGCGGGCCGCGATCGTGCGCTGGCCGCGTTCCGCGAGGCCGGCGGCGAGCGGCTTCTGGGCCGATAAGGGACCCCGCGCCCATGAAGACCCTGGCCCGGCCGAGCGACAAGACCGAGGTCCTGCGACGCCTGAAGGACGTGAGCCCGGAGAGCGCGCGCCGCTGGGGCCGCATGTCGGCGCCCCAGATGGTGTGCCACCTCGCCGACGCCTTTCGCATGGCCCTCGGCGAGAAGGCGGTGGGCCACGTTCCCGGGCTCCTGAACCGGACGATCGTGAAGTGGGTCGCCCTCTACGCTCCCGTGCGCTGGCCGCCCGGAATCCTCACGCGGCCGGAGATCGATCAGGAGCTCGCGGGCTGCACGAAGCCGGGCGACTTCGCGACGGACGTGGCGCAGGTCGAGGCGTGCGTCGGCCTGATGACGGCGCCGCGGGCGGATTTCAACTGGCCACCGCATCCGATCTTCGGCAGGATGTCCGAAGGGGACTGGCTGCGCTGGGGCTACCTTCACATGGACCACCACCTCCGTCAGTTCGGTGCGTAGGGCGGGGCGATCGGACAGCCCGCCCCGCATGACGATTCCTTCCGGCCTCCCGCTCTCCGCGCTGACCGCCCTCGTGGAGCGCGTGCGCGCGACGTCGAAGAAGAACGAGAAGGTCGGGCTCATCGCGGAGGTGCTGCGACAGGCGCGCGGGCGCGAGGCGGAGCTGCTCGCGATGTACCTCACGGGCACGCTGCCGCAAGGCCGCATCGGCCTGGGCTGGAGCACGATCCACTCCGCCCTCGAGGGTGCGCCGCCGCCGCAGGGTGACCCGCTCGCCCTCGTCGATGTGGACCGCGCCTTCGAGGGGCTGGCCGCCGAAGGTGGCGGCGGCTCCGCCGAACGACGAAACCGGGCCCTGCGTGCGTTGCTGGCGCGCGCGCGTGAGGACGAGCGCCGGTTCCTGGCCGCGCTGGTGCTGGGCGAGGTGCGGCAGGGCGCGCTCGACGGCCTCGTGCAGGACGCCATCGCGCGCGCGGCGGGGCTGCCCCCGGCCGACGTGCGCCAGGCGGCGATGTTCGCGCCCAGCCTGGGCGAGGTGGCCCGCGCGGCGCTCGAGGACGGAGCGAGCGGGCTCACCCGCTTCTCCCTTCGCCTCCTGTCACCAATCGCCCCGATGCTGGCCAGCACGGCGGAGGACACCTCCGAGGCGCTCGAGCGGCTGGGCGAGGCCGCCTTCGAGTACAAGCTCGACGGCGCCCGCATCCAGCTCCACAAGGCCGGTGACGAGGTACGGGTCTTCACGCGCGAGCTCCGGGACGCGACCGCCCGCCTTCCGGAGCTGGTGGAATGGGCGCGCGGATTGGAGCCGCGGGAGCTCCTGCTGGAGGGGGAAACCATCGCCCTGCGCGCGGACGGCCGGCCGCATCCCTTCCAGGTGACGATGCGGCGTTTCGGGCGCTCGAAGGACGTGGCGGGGGCGCGGCGCGAGCTGCCCCTCTCCTCGTTCTTCTTCGACTGCCTCTACCGCGAGGGCGAAGGGGCACTGATCGGCCTCCCTTACGCGCAGCGCGCGGAGCGGCTGGCCGGCATCGTCC
>QHVP01000247.1:0-1586 GCA_003222295.1 Acidobacteriota bacterium
AGGTGCGCCACCGGGAGATCCTGGGCCAGCTTGCGCAGGGTCTCGAGGTCCTGGCTCTCGACCGTCGCGCCGGAGGCCCCACCCTCGTCGGCGAGCGAGGCCTCGCGTTCCTCGTCGAGGGCAGTGAGGCCGGGCGTCCCCACGGCCGAGCCCTTCCGGTTGTCACGCTTGTCCGCGTCGTCCGAAGACTTCGGCTTGTCCACCATGGCGCGCGCTCCTCGCGGAAGAACCGCGGATGATTGCTCCAGAGCGGTGGAGCAAGAGACGTGCCACTAGGCGGGCTCGACCGCCTCGCCCTTCCGCGCCGGGATCAGCCCGTATCCCTTCATCTTCCGATAGAGGTTCGATCGCTCGACCTGCAGGGCTTCCGAGGTCCGGCTCATGTTGCCGCCGCACTCCTGGTACTTCTTCCAGATGTAGCGCCTCTCGAAGTCCTCCCGCGCGGCGGCCAGCGACGGGAAATCGGACACGGTGACGGAAGGCACCCCGGACGTGGACGGCGGCTCGCTCGCCGGCGGCGCCCCTCCGACCACCGACGCGGGCAAGTGCCGGGCCTCGATACGGTCGCCGGGGGTCATGATCACGAGCCGCTCGATGATGTTGCGCAGCTCGCGCACGTTGCCGGGCCAGGGCTGGGCCACGAGCAGGTCGAGGACTTCGCGCGTGAGCTCCTTGGCCCGCTTCCCGTACTCCGCCGAGAGCTCTGCGATGAAGTGGCGCGCCAGCAGCGGGATGTCCTCGCGCCGCTCCCGCAGCGGGGCCACCCGGAAGGGAATCACGTTGAGGCGGAAGAAGAGGTCCTCCCGGAACGTCCCTTTCCGGATCTCCTCCTCGAGGTTCTTGTTGGTGGCCGCGATGACGCGCACGTCGACGGTGATGGTCGCGGTCCCCCCCACCGGCTCGACCTTCTGCTCCTGCAGGACGCGCAGCACCTTGGCCTGCGTCTTGAGCGTCATGTCCCCGACTTCGTCCAGGAACAGCGTGCCGCCGTCCGCCAGCTCGAACTTCCCCTTCTTGGCCGTGAGCGCGCCCGTGAAGGCCCCGCGGGTGTGGCCGAACAGCTCGCTCTCGATCAGCTCCTCGGGGATGGCCGCGCAGTTGACCTCGACGAAGGGCCCGGACGAGCGAAGGCTCAAGTGGTGGATGTTGCGGGCGACGAGCTCCTTGCCCGTGCCGTTCTCGCCGAAGATCAGGACCCGCCCGTTCGAGGGGGCGGCCTGGGCGATGTCCGCGCGCAGCGCGTGCAGGACCGGGCTCTCGCCCACCATCACCCAGCGATGCTCGACCTGCTCCTTGAGGGCGCGGTTTTCCGCCTCCAGCTTGCGCTGGCGCAACGCATTCTTGACCACGAGCAGCGTCTTCTCGAGGGCCAGCGGCTTCTCGACGAAGTCCTGCGCGCCCATGCGCACGGCCTTGACCGCGGTCTCGATGGACCCGTGGCCGGAGATGACGACCACCGGCACTTCCGGGTCCAGCGTGCGGACGCGGGCCAGGACTTCGAGGCCGTCCATGCCGGGCATCCACACGTCCAGGAGCAGGAGGTCGTAGCGGCGGTTCTCCAGGACCGCCAGCGCCGCCTCCCCGCT
>QHVP01000247.1:1802-3719 GCA_003222295.1 Acidobacteriota bacterium
TCTTGGTCGAGAAGTGCGGCACGAAGAGCTTGTCGCGCGTGTCGAGCGGGATTCCGGGACCGTCGTCGGCCACCCCCAGCCGCACGCGGCCCTGGGAGCGATCGAACTCGGTGCAGATCGTGACCCTCCCCCGCTTGTCCGTGGCGTCGATCGCGTTGTCCACGAGGTTGATGAGCACGCGCTTCATCTGGTCGGGATCGAGACGGAGGGCGGGCACGTCCGAGCCCAGGCGCCGCTCCATCGTGATGCCCGAGAAGAGCCCGTCGTAGAGGGACAGGGTCTGATCGATGATCTCGTGCAGGGATCCCGCCACCAGGTTGGCCGCGGGCAGGCGGGCGAACTGCGCGAACTCGTCCACCAGGTTCTTGAGCGCGTCGACCTCGGAGACGATCGCCCCCGTGCACTCCTGGAGGACCTTCTCGAAGTCGGGAGCGCCCTTGAGGTACGCCTTGCGCACGCGCTGGGCGGAGAGCTGGATCGGCGTCAGCGGGTTCTTGATCTCGTGGGCGAGCTTGCGCGCGACCTCGCCCCAGGCCGCCACCTTCTGCGCGCGCATCAACGGCGTCAGGTCGTCGAGCACGAGGACCGCCCCCGGCGGGGAGCCGGGCGCCCCCGGCAAGGGGACGACGGTCACGGCCAGATGCCGGTCGCGCCCCCGTCCCGGCACCGTGACCTCGCGCTCCTGGCGCGTGCCGCGTCCGGAGAGCAGGCGTTGGACGAGGCCGACGATCTCGTCCCGTCCGGCGCCCCGGATCACGTCCGACAACGAGCGGCCCACGCGGTCGGCATCGATGTCGAGCAGGCGGCAGGCCGCCGCGTTGAGCGCGGTGATCTCGCCTTCGGCGTCCACGACCACGACGCCCGTGCCGACCGTCTCCAGCACCGTCTCCATCAGCCGGCGACGGTCTTCCAGCTCCTCGTTCTTGCGCGTGAGGCCCGCGCGCGTGTGCTCGACCTCCTCCTCGCTGCGGGCCAGACGCTCGGACATGCGGTTGAAGGAGGCGATGAGCGCGGAGAACTCGTCGTCGCCGGAGGGAAAGTCCACGCGCACGCCGCGCTCGCCGGACGCGATGCGCTCCGCCCCTTCCGCCACCAGGCGCAGCGGCGTCGTGATGCGGCGGGCGAGGTAGAGAGAGAGCCACACGGCGCCGAAGAGGATCAGGAGGGCGGGGAACAGGTAGAGGGAGAGGTAGACGGCCTTGATCGGCTCCTTGAAGCTCTCGGCCTTCCGATACTTCTCGTAGCGCTCCTGCACCTCGCGGCGCTCCGCGTCGACCCCTACCGGGATGAACGTCGAAGCGATGACGGCGCCGCGCACCGCGCCCTGGGCATTGCGCAAGGGGACGGCCACGCGGGCCAGCTCGCCTCCGGCGTAGGGCAGGGTCGCCTCCGCTTCCTGGCCGGTCTGCGCGGCCTGCGCGAGCTCGTCGCCGGACAGCGTGGCTTCGGGAGTCGGCAGGCGGGGATTGACGACGGCGAGCACCTCCCCCTCCGCGGTGAAGACGTTGACGACGTCGATCTTCAGCTCCCGCGACCGCAGCTCGACCACGCGCCGCAGCCGGCCCTGCCCCGCAGGGTCGAGCAGCCCTCGCCCCTCGATCTCGCGGGCGAGGGCCCGCGCGTGCACGCGGCTGCGATCGAGGCTGCCGTCGTGCACGGCGGTGCCCAGCACCTGGAGCGAGGACAGGATGCGCTCCACGTCCACGTTGAACCAGCGGTCCACGGTCTGCTGGATGAGGTCGCTTCCGACCACCATGAGCAGCAGCGCGGGGGCCGCCGCCATCAGGACGAAGACGATCACGAGGCGCATCCGGAAGCGGGCCCCGAGCACGCCGCGCCGCCGCTCCATGATCACGCGCACGAGGTTCCGCCCGAGCACGAGGAGCAGCACGAGCAGGAGCGAGATGTTGAGGACGG